>DASXYJ010000215.1:0-11223 GCA_036502565.1 Gammaproteobacteria bacterium | reverse complement strand
GCCGCGGCATTCCGACGGGAATTCACGAAGGCGAAGGCGTTTCGGCGGCTGAAGTCATCATGACTCAGCTTCATGCGGGCGGTAAGTTCGAGCAGAACGCCTATAAGGTCTCCGGCGGTCTGCACGGCGTGGGCGTGTCCGTAGTGAACGCCCTCTCGGAGCACCTGCACCTCTTCATCAAGCGCGACGGCAAGCTCTACGAGCAGGAGTACGCCGACGGCGTGCCCCAGTACCCGCTGCGCAGCATCGGCGAGGCCGAGGGCACCGGCACCGAGATCCGCTTCAAGCCCGCCGCCACGGTGTTCACCCACATCGAGTTCAACGCCGAGATCCTGGAGCGGCGCCTGCGCGAGCTGTCGTTTCTCAACTCCGGCGTGCGCATCCTGCTGCATGATGAACGTAGTGATAGGCGCGAGACCTTCCAGTACGAGGGCGGCATCAAGGCCTTCGTCGAGCACCTGAACCGCAACAAGGAAGCGCTGCACCCCACGCCGTTCCGCTTCCTCGCCGAGAAGCAGAAGATCACCGTGGAAGTGGCGCTGCAGTGGAACGACTCCTATCAGGAGACGGTGTACTGCTTCACCAACAACATCCCGCAGCGCGACGGCGGCACGCACCTGGCCGGTTTCCGCGCCGCGCTGACGCGCACCCTCAACACCTTCATCGAGGGCTCGCCGCAGTTCAAGAAGGAGAAGATCCCCACCACCGGTGACGACGCCCGCGAGGGCCTGACCGCCATCGTCTCGGTGAAGCTGCCGGACCCGAAGTTCTCCTCCCAAACCAAGGATAAGCTGGTCTCCTCGGAAGTGAAGGGCATCGTGGAATCGCTGATGGCGGAGAAGTTCCAGGAGTTCCTGGAGGAGCGCCCCAGCGAAGCCAAGATCATCGTCGCCAAGATCATCGAGGCCGCCCGCGCCCGCGAAGCTGCGCGCAAGGCCCGCGAGATGACCCGCCGCAAGGGCGTACTGGACATCGCGGGGCTCCCGGGCAAGCTCGCCGACTGCCAGGAGAAGGACGCCAGCCTCTGCGAGATCTTCATCGTCGAGGGCGATTCCGCAGGCGGTTCCGCCAAGCAGGGCCGCGACCGCAAGTACCAGGCGATCCTGCCGTTGAAGGGCAAGATCCTCAACGTGGAGAAGGCGCGCTTCGACAAGATGCTGTCATCGCAGGAGGTGGGCACGCTCATCACCGCGCTCGGCTGCGGCATCGGCAAGGAGGAGTTCAACCCCGACAAGCTGCGCTACCACCGCATCATCATCATGACCGATGCGGACGTGGACGGATCCCACATACGCACGTTGCTATTGACGTTCTTCTACCGCCAGATGCCCGAGCTCCTGGAGCGCGGCCACATCTACATCGCCCAGCCGCCGCTGTACAAGGTGAAGCGCGGCAAGTCCGAGCAGTACGTGAAGGACGACGCCGAACTCAACACCATGCTGCTGAAGTCCTCCCTGGAGGACGCGGCACTGACCGTGAAGGCCGGGGCCAAGCCGCTCAAGGGCGCCGCGCTCGAGGCCCTCGCCGGCAAGTATGTGGAAGTGTCGTCCATGATGCAGCGCTTCGCCCGCCGCTACGACGAGCTGGTGCTGGAGAAGCTCATCTACATGCCGGTGCTGAGCGCCGAGAGTTTCGACGACGAGAAGGGCCTCGCCAAGTGGGTGCAGGAGCTGGACAAGCGACTCAACGTCAGCGATAGCAGCGGCACCCTCTACAAGGCATCCCTGCACAAGGATGCGGCGCGCGACGTGCCGAGCATCAAGATCGCGCGCATGCACCACGGCCTCGCCACCGAGAAGCTCATGCACCGGGAGTTCTTCGGTTCCGGCGAGTACAAGCTCATCGCCGGCCTCGCCGAGCAGCTGGACGGGTTGATGGGCGAGGGCGCGGAAGTGGCGCGCGGCGAGCGCAGCATGGAAGTCACCGGTTTCAAGCAGGCCATGCAATGGCTCTTGGACGAGGCCAAGCGCGGCCAGACCATCCAGCGCTACAAGGGCCTGGGCGAGATGAACCCGGAACAGCTCTGGGAGACCACCCTGGACATGGCCAGTCGCCGCCTGCTGAAGGTACGGATCGACGACGCCCGCACCGCGGACGACGTGTTCACCACCCTCATGGGCGACCAGGTGGAACCGCGCCGGGAGTTCATCGAGAAGAACGCGCTAGAGGTCGCCAACCTCGACGTCTGATCCTACGGCGCCGGTCTGTCCCTGACCGGCGCCGTCACCATCCCTGGTCTCGTGATATCCGGTTCAGCGTCCGGACTCCTCCGTCTCTCGCGCGTCTGCCACCGTCCTGGTGGTTCTCAGTGCCCGGCATGCCGATCCTCGTCGTCGCGGTCGCGTATGACGCGCTTCGCCGCGATGGCTTTCACAGCCGTACCGCTAGGCGACTTCGGCATCACCGCCGCCGTCTGGGTCGCGGCCAGGGCCACTTCGTTGCTGGCCGTGCCTGCGCCTTTCGCATTCACCGCGATGACCTTGTAGTAGTACTGCGGCACCGTGGCCTTGGGTTTCTGGTCGATGAACAGGGTCTTGGTGCCGGTGACCTTGGCATAGCTGGTCTCGCTGCCCGGCGTGGTGCCCCGCAGGATGCGGTAGGAGCGGATGTCCGCGCCGCCGTTGTCCGGTGGCGTCCAGCTCAAGAGCACCTGGCTGCTGCTGCGGCTGCCCTGCAGGTAGGGCGCCGCCGGTGCGGCCGGCTCCACCGGATCGTACTGGGACAGCAGCGGCTTGCCGCCGCTCTGGCGCGCCACCCGTTCGAAGGCCACGAAGTCGTTCTTGCTGGGATCGGCGAGGCAGGAGCTGCTCACGCAGCCGTCGTCATAGCCGAACAGCACGCGGCCATGGTCATCGATGGTGACCTCGTTGAAGTCCAGCAGGTTGCGGTTCTGGTTGCCGCCGCCGCCGTTCCAGATGCCGCCGGCGCCCTGCACCGGGTCGCCGGGGGTCGCGTTCACCGTGGTCCAATGCGCGCCGCCGTCATAGGTGCTGGCGATGAACAGGTACCAGCTTCCCGGGAAGCTCAGCGACTCATGGTCGCCGGCCACGTCGCTGCCGACGAAGCCGCAGGCCGCGCGGCCGGACGAGCCCGCCACCGCCTCCGGGAACACCGCGTTCTTCACGCCCGCCACCGCGCCGAGGTCGGTGTCGTTGCTCCAGGTGGCGCCGTGGTCGTGGCTCACGGTGGCGTGCACATGATGCTCAGCGCCCTGGCCGTCCACATAGCAGTAGTACAGCGCATTGCCCTGGTCCACCGCGACGGAGGGATCGGTGGAGCCGCCGCTGAAGGATTGGCTGGCGGGCACCAGGAACTGGGTCCAGGTGAGGCCCGCGTCGAGGCTGACCGAGCCGCCCTGCTGGGTACCGCAGGCGGAAGCCGGCACGTACACCGCGCCGTCCGGACCCACCTTCACGTGGCCGTGCAGGCCGCCGCAGGCGGTGATGCCGTTGCCGAAGTAGATGGGGATGCCCGGACCGAAGCTTAGGCCCCCGTCATCGCTGCGCTGGCAGGCGGCCGGCCCCACCACCGCCTGGGAGCAGTAGTAGACGGCCTCCGGATAGAGCGGCGTGGGCAGGAGCGCCAGGCTCTTCGGATAGGGTCCTGAGCCGATGGTCTCGTGATCCGCGGCGCCGTTGGGCGGCGCGGCGGAAGCCTGGATCCAGGTGGCGCCGTCGTTGTCGCTGTAGGAGAACAGTGCTTCCGCGCCGGTGGTCTGCATGGACTCGAAAGTCCGGCCGGTGGCCTGGTCGGTGTAGAGGATCGGATCCAGGGTGGTGAGGCTCACCACCGAGGGCGAGACCTTGGTCCACAGGGCCGGTCCCGCCGCCGGCAGCGCCGGGCTGCGGTACTCCGGCAGCGTGAGCTGCCAGGTGTCCAGGTCCGAGAGCGTGAGCACGTGATGGGTCTTGGGATCGAAACCGATGTTGAACTCGCCGCTGCCGGCCTGGGCGGTGCTGCCGTCCGGTGCATAGAAGTTCTGGTAGCGGGGCGCGCCGGGCGCGGTGGCCGTGGCGGCCCCGAAGCCGGCGGCGCTGCCAGTGCAACTCGAGTTGCCGGTGACCAGGTCTACCGTCACGTGCACGCTCTCGCCGGTGGGCGTGAATGGCACCACGATGATGGTGAAGCTGCGGCTGCCGTTGAAGGCGCAGAGGGTGGTGGATTCCGGGTTGGCGGAACTGGCGGACTGGGCCAGCGCAGTCTGACCGCCGTTGCTGGTGGTGACGGTGCCGGGATAGACGTACAGGTCATAGTCCGAAGCGCCGCTGCCGCCGTCGGTCCAGGCGGCGGTGACGCGGATCAGATCATTGGGATGGGTGCTGGTGTAGTCGGCGGGTAACGACACCGTGAGCGCGAACTCGTCACAGGGCTGGGTCGGATTGTTGCACTCAGGACCCGAGTCCACTTCCGGGACCGGTGTGGGGTTCGGCAGGTTGAAGGGACCGGCCGTGTACTGCAGTGGTCCGGAGGTATCGGTGAGGGTGCCGTTGGGCGGCGTCGCCGCGTCCGCCGGCAAGAGAGCCGGGACGCAGCAGAGCAGACCCAAGGCGAGCAGGTGGAGCGAGAGTCCTTTCATGGCGCACCTTTTTTTGTGCGGCCGGCGGACGCAAGAGGCGCCCGCGCGAGGCCGGCTTGTTACCAGGGGGCTGGTCAAGCGAGTCTCGGGCGGGAACCGTCGGATTGCAGCCAGGGAAATACCGGATTGCGGGTTTGGCGAAACCCGACATATCCGTCCTGCGCGACCCCTGCCGCACGGGGTTTTGGGTGATCAGCGAGCGTGGCCTTGGTTGGCCACGAACTGGAAGCTGTGTACCAGAGCCTGGAATGCCGGGTGATAGAGGTCGTAGAAGTGCAGCACCGGCGCGCGGTAGGTCACCAGGTAGGTGCCCACGGCGTTGCACACCAGGTAGTCGTCCTGGCGGTAGTGCACTCCCTCGGTGTCGCTGAACTCCGTGAGCAGGTGCACTCCGTTCTGGCCGCCCAGGGTCCCGGGCTCGTTGGTGATGATCTGGAACCCGGTGATGCCTGATTCGGCCTTGATCTCCGCCATCATGTCGTCCGCCAGCTGTCCCGGGCTTTCGCCGGGCGTAGCGCCCTTCTTGGTCTCCGGGAAGGCCTTGTCGTTCTCGTAGCGGATGATGCGGATGCTGTCCAGGTCGGAGCCGTGGCGGGTGAGCAGCGTCACCGTCCAGTCGGGGCTGGAATCCTCGAGCCAGCCCTGGGGCAGGGTGACCGCATAGCCCTGCGAGGGCGGGCTGTAGGTGTTGGCGTTGGTCTTCTCCCAGACATGGGGGGTGGCGCAGCCGCCGAGACTCAGCAGCAGGGCCGTCAGCGGAGCCAGCCACAGGATACGCAGGGTCATGGCGATTTCTCCTTGTCGTGATCCGCCGCCGGCGAATCCGTCAGGTGTTGCAGGTCGAACTGTATATAGGCCCGGTCCGGCGTATCCGGCGCGAGCTTGAGATAGGTCTCGAACAGCGGCTTGGCGCCCGCCGCGTCGCCGCGCTTCATCAGCAGCTTGCCGAGCGCCGCGTAGCTGGGGGCGAAGGCGGGATCCTTGGCGATGAGCTGCCGGTACATATCCTCGGCCTTGGCGCTGTCGCCGTCCTTGCCGCGGAACAGGTAACCCGATGCCAGGTAGTAGGGCGCATCCGGATACAGCGCCGCCCGGGCCGGATCCTCCAGCAGGAAGATCAGCGCCTTGTGGTCATGCCGGGTCACCAGTTCCTGCAGCACCCACAGCCGCGCCTTGGCGGTGGCAGCCTGGTAGCGCGCCGTGCCGCTGTCACCGCCCGCCGGCGCGCCGGCGGAGACCTTCCTGAAGTAGGCGAGACGATCCTGCAGCTTGGGATGGTCCGCGTAGAAATAGCTCTCCTTGATCTCCATGGCCTGGCTGTACTTGTCCAGCGCCACGAAGGGCTCCGGCGCGTCGGCCGCCGGGTAGCCGGCACCCAGGTAGTGCTGGTAACCGACCTGGTCGGCTTCGGTCTCCATCTGCACCGAGTAGCCGTAGATGGACGAGCGGGCCAGCGCCGGACCGAAGATCGGCACCGCGATGCCCAGCGCCAGCTCCACGTTGCCGGCATGGTTGTGCTCTTCCACCGCATGCTGATCCACGAAATGGATGCCCTCATGGGACAGCACCATGGCCAGGCTGGACTCGTCCTGCAGCAGCGGCAGCAGGCCCAGTTCCACGTAGCAGCTGCCGTTGGCCATCATGAAGGCGTTCGGCACCGGGCTCTTCAGCAGCTGCACGTGCATGGCGCCTTTCAGGTCCGGATAGAGACGGTCGACGATGCCCTGCACGTAGGCTTGCAGCGCCGGGTCGTCGTAGTCCGCATTGATGTTGCGGAAGGCGTCGTCCTGCTTGTCGGCGGATTGCCACAGCATGCGCTGTTCCGGGCCGAGACTGGCCCGCTGCGGCGCGGCGGTGAAGGGATCCATGTGCACCGTGGCGCAGCCCGCCAACAGCACCGACAATGACGCCAGTCTCAGGACTCGCATGGCCACGGCCCGTCAGCGCGGCGCGCTGGAGTCGTGCACGGACCCCTTCGGATAGCTCTGGATGAGCTGGTCCACGAACACTTCCATGTTGTTCTTGGCGGTGAAGTTGGCGCTGTTGTGGTCGCCGTGGTGCAGCCAGAGCACGTTGCCGGTGGCGAGGTCGATGAGGCCGCCGTAGAGGTGGTTGCGGCCGACCCGGTTGCCGAAGAACAGGTTGGCGCCGGTGGATTCGCCGTCGCCGCCGAACACCACCAGGCCATAGTCCGCACCGCTGCGCTGCTTGAGGAAGGCCAGCCCGGGGCCGATGCTGTAGTCGAAGTCCTCGAGCGCGTCTTTCCAGACGCCGCCCCGCACGCTGAACCCGTAGGCGTCCTCCGCCTCGATGTGGTACAGGGCCACGTGCTGCTTCAGGACCGCCTGTTCGTCGGCGCTCAGCGTCGGTGTGGCCAGCAGCTTGAAGGACTGGGAGTTCGCGAGGATGTTGTGCAGCGCCGCGTCGGTGGCCGCGGTCATGCGCGCGCTGTCATCCGTGGCCTCCTCGGTGCTGGCGACGCCGAGGGTGATGATCTTGATGTCCGACGGCAGCAGCAGCACCTTGAGGGGCGTGTGCGGCGCGGCGCTGGGCGCAGGCGCGGCGGCCGGAGCGGCGGCAGATGCCGAACATGCGAAAGCCGCCAGCAGCACGCCGGCAGCGAGACGATGGATGCTCATGTCATACCCCCGATGTTCCCCGATCCGGTGTGGCCCGGACCCAGGTCGTTTTACTCCTGCGGGTAAGGCCACGCAAGCCTTATGTCACCTGCGCTGGCCCTTCTCCAGCACCCGGCCTTCATAACCGGGGCTGATCTCCCGCATGCGCGTCTCGATCCAGGCCTGCGCTTCCCTATTGAGGTCCTCGGGCTTGATGCCCTGTGCGTACATGGGCTTGCCGACGCGCACCTGGATGGTGCCGGGATACTTCAGGAAGGCGTTGCGACGCCAGAAGTCCCCGGCGTTGTGGGCGATGGGCACGATGGGCCGCCCGGTCTTCTCCGCCAGCAGCGCACCGGAGATGCCGTAGCGGCGGGTGGTGCCTGGCGGCATGCGCGTGCCTTCCGGGAAGATCATCACCCACATGCCGTCTTCCAGGATGCGCTTGGCTCCCCCAGCGAGCACCTGGTTCACGGCGGTATGGCCGGACTTGCGGTCGATGGCGATGGGCTTGATGGCGAGCAGCGCCTGGCCGATGAGCGGGATCCACATGAGCTCGCGCTTCAGCACCCAGGATTGCTTGGGGAACACCTTGAGCTGCGCCAGGGTCTCCCAGGCGGACTGGTGCTTCCAGTAGGCGATGCCGGGTTCGGCCGGGATGTTATCCAGGCCCTCGATGTTCCAGTCGATGCGGCAGATGTGCCTGAGCGACCAGAACACCACATCCACCCAGGCTTCGGCGAACCACACGCCGAGTTCACGGTGGAAGGGCGCGGCGACGGCCACTGCCACCGCGAACGGCACCACCGTGGTCACGTAGATGATGTTGAAGACGAGCGAACGCAGGAACAGCATCGGGAAATGATAACCGAGCGCAGTGGGTTCAGTGGTTCTCGCGGAGGAGCTGGGCGATGGCGGAGCCGAGGTCGTCGTAGACCTCTTCCACGTCATGGTCCTCTTCCAGGGTCTTCAGCCCGTTGCCGGTCTTCACCAGCATGGGCCGACCGCCCACCGCCCGGGCCGCCTGCAGGTCCCGCTCCGAGTCGCCGATCATGGGCAGCCCCTTCAGGCGCACCTGATAGCGTTCGGCGATTTGCTTCAACAGCCCCGGCTTGGGTTTGCGGCAGTCGCAGCCTTCCTTGGGGCCGTGGGGACAGAAGAAGATGGAGTCGATCTTGCCCCCCGCCGCCTCCACTTCCCGTTTCATGCGGCCGTGGATGGCGGCCAGGGTATCCAGGCTCAGGAGGTGGCGGGCGATGCCGGACTGGTTGCTGGCCACCACCACGGTATAGCCGCTCTTATATATACGGGCGATGGCCTCGATGCTGCCGGGGAGGGGTATCCATTCCTCCGGCGTCTTGATGAAGGCCTCGGATTCCTGGTTGATGACCCCGTCTCTATCCAAAATGACGAGGCGCATCGCTCAATCCACCTGGATGAGGGATAGATCGGCGCTCTGCAGGAACAGGGCGCTCAGGGAGGCCAAGAGGGCGAGACGGTTGTCCTTCACCGCCGCATCCGGGTCCATGACCATCACCTGGTCGAAGAAGGCATCCACCGGCGCGCGCAGGGCCGCCAGCTTCTTGAGGGCAGAGGTGTAGTTACCGGTCTGGGCCAGTGCCTCCACTTCGCGCTGCAACTTGCCGATCTGGCCGTACAGGTTCGTCTCGGCCGGCAGCTTCAAGAGCGCTGT
Source organism: Gammaproteobacteria bacterium (assembly GCA_036502565.1). Taxonomy (GTDB): domain Bacteria; phylum Pseudomonadota; class Gammaproteobacteria; order Natronospirales; family REEB76; genus DASUBN01. The sequence goes on along the minus strand of DASXYJ010000215.1, from coordinate 2,336 downwards.
GTCCACCTCGCCCTTCGGTGCACCGCCCGCCTGGCGCAGGATGTTGGCGATGCGTTTGTTGGCGGCGGCCAGCGCCGTGGCTTCCGGCAGCTTCAGGAACTCGTTCACCGCCTGCAGCCGCTGCTGGAAATCCACGGGTCGGCGCGGCTGCTTGGCTCGCACCGCCTCGAACACGTCCGGACGGATGCCGGCCTCTAGGTAGTAGGCCTTGAGGCGTTCCAGCAGGAACTCATAGATCTCCGCGTCCTGGGCCTTGCTCTGCACCGGCTGGGCCGCCAGAGCCGCATGGATCAGGTCCATGAGGTCCAGGTCCAGCTGTTGCTCCAGCAGGACGCGCATGAGGCCGAGACCCGCCCGCTTCAGGGCGAAGGGGTCCTTGTCGCCGGTGGGCTTCTGGCCGATGGCGAAGATGCCGCAGAGAGTGTCGAGCTTATCCGCCACCGCCAGAGCCTGACCGGTCTTGGATTCCGGCAAGCGGTCGCCGGCGAAGCGCGGCAGGTAATGTTCTTCGATGGCGCGGGCGACTTCCGGCGGCTCGCCGTTAGCCGTGGCCACGTGCATGCCGATGCTGCCCTGCAGCTCCGGGAATTCGCCCACCAGGCTCGAGAGCAGGTCGCACTTGGCGAGCTCGGCGCCGCGGCGTGCTAGGGCCGAGTCGCCGCCGATGCGCCGGGCGATGTCTTCGGCCAGCGTTCCGACGCGCTTCTGCTTGTTGGCGTAGGAACCCAGCTCCTTCTGGAACACCATGCTCTCCAGGTCCCGACTCCGCGCGTCCAGGCGCGCGCCCTTGTCGAGATCCCAGAAGAACATGGCGTCCGTGAGCCGCGGCACGATCACGCGCTCGTTGCCGCGCTTGACCTCCTTCGGCTCCTTGCTCCGTATGTTGCTGACGGTGATGAAGTGCGGCAGCAGCTTGCCGCCGGCATCGCGCAGCGGGAAGTAGCGTTGCTGGCCCTGTAGCACCACGCCGATCACTTCCTCCGGCAGCGCCAGGAAGCGGGGGTCATAGTCGCCCACGACGGGCACCGGCCATTCCACCAGTGCCGCCACTTCTTCCAGCAACGCCTGGTCGAGACGCACCTTGCCCTTCATCCCGGCGGCGGCCTCCGTCACCAGCGCGCCGACTTGCTTGGCGAGCGAGCCCTCCCGGTCCTCCAGCTTCACCATGCCGGTCTTCTCCAGGAGCTTGCGGTACTCGCCCGGCTCCTTGATGAGGATGGCATCGGGATGGTGGAAACGATGACCGTGGGTCGCATCGCCTGCGGCCACACCCAGTATCTCGGTCTTCAATACCCTGCCGCCCAGCAGCATCAGCACCCAGTGGACGGGGCGCACGAACTCAGCCGTGCCCGCGCCCCAGCGCATGCGCTTGCCGATGGGGAGTTTGCTCAAGGCCTCCTGCACCATGTCGGGCAGGAGGTCTGCAGTGTCTGCACCCTTTATATCCAGGGTGAAAGCCAGCCGCTCGCCCTTGTCGGTCTGCTTGCGGGAGAGCTTATCTACGCTGGTGTCGCAGGACTTGGCGAAGCCTTCCGCGGCCTTGGTCGGCTTGCCGGCGGCATCGTAGGCCACGGCGATCGCGGGACCCAGCTTCTCCTCGCTGCGGTCCGGCTGGCGCGCATAGAGTGCCGGCGCGTGGATCGCGAGACGCCGCGGGGAGAAGAACACTTCGTTGTGGCTGCCGGCGGGTAACAGACCCTTGGCCACGGCCTGGGCCTCGAAATGTTCCAGGAAGGCCAGCGCCAGCTTGCGCAGGCTCTTGGGCGGCAGCTCTTCGGTGCCGATCTCCACCAGGAACGGCAGCGTGTCGGCGCTCATGACTTGGCGCCCTTCAGCATCGGGAAACCCAAGGCTTCACGCGTATTGAAATAGGCCTGGGCCACACCGCGGGCCAGGGTGCGCACTCTCAATATGTAGCGCTGGCGTTCCGTCACCGAGATGGCGCGGCGCGCGTCCAACAGATTGAAAGTATGTGACGCCTTCAGTACCTGTTCGTAGGCCGGCAGCGGCAGGTTTTGTTCCAGGAGCCGGGCGCACTCCTTCTCGCAGACCTCGAACCACTTGAAGAGCTCGGCGGTGTTGGCCTGCTCGAAGTTGTACTTGGACTGCTCCACCTCGTTCTGGTGGTAGACGTCGCCATAGGTGACGCGGCCCAAAGGGCCGTCGGTCCAGGTGAGCTGGAACACGCTCTCCACGTCCTGCAGGTACATGGCCAGGCGCTCGAGGCCGTAGGTGATCTCGCCGGTGATGGGCTTGCAGTCGATGCCACCCACCTGCTGGAAGTAGGTGAACTGCGTCACCTCCATGCCGTTGAGCCAGACCTCCCAGCCCAGGCC
>DASXYJ010000214.1:0-1618 GCA_036502565.1 Gammaproteobacteria bacterium | reverse complement strand
CGCAAAGTGGTCAGCCCGTACGACCCGTTCTCCTTGGCGTACTCGTGGTTGCCCACGCGGATGAAGGTCGTCTCCAGCAGCCGTACAATCGCGGCGAGAACCTTCTCGCGTGGCAGCCCGGGTAGGCCCAGGTCCTGTTCGACCCGATTGCGGATCGACGGCAGCGCCGCGCCGAACAGCAGCATGCGGTCGTACTTGGTTTCGTCGCGCACCTCGCGCCATCGCGGATGGTAACGGCTCTGCTTGCGTCCGCGGGCATCCCGGCCGGTGGCCTGCAGGTGTCCATTGGGGTTGGCGCAGATCCACACGTTTGTCCACGCCGGCGGGATTGCAAGCGACTTTATCCGCCGCATCACCTCGGGATCCCGCATGGCCGAGCCGTCCGGCCCGACGTAACGAAACCCTTTGCCCTGGCGTTTGCGCTTGATGCCCGGCGCCGCATCCGTCACATACCGCAGCCCTGCCGCCCTGGCCGACTCCGCCGGGTCGGTGACGATCTCGATTGGCGGCATCTGCTTGCGTGGCCTTCTCGGCGCGCTCGGTGCTGCGGTCCCCATGCTTCAATCAGATGCAGGAAACTGCCGACGTATCGTCCCAAGATCAGGCGTCTGTTATCGCCAAATGAAACACTTGCGCGTTTCAATCGAAACGAGCGTGGTTCTTGGCCGGCCTGGTCCTGAACGTGGTATCTTCCAGGGATTCCGCAAGACTCATCTCCGGCACGCGCCTCCCCAGCTACCGGCAATTGGAGAGAACCATGGCAACTGACGCCGTCGTTATGCCCGTATCCCGCCGCCAGCCAATCTATAGGCCAATCAATCGCACCGCCGAACGCTTCTTCTACAGCGGCATGGCCATCCTGCTCTGCGTCTGCGTATACATCGGGTTCGGGCCAACATACTTCCGCGCCGGCATGGTGCGCGCGCCGCTTCCCAGTCCCATCCTCCATATCCATGGTGCGGTCTTCACACTCTGGATGCTGCTGTTCACCGTGCAGGCGGCCTTGATCTCTGCCCGCCGGGTCAAGTGGCATCGGTCGTTCGGAACCGTGGCGTTCTGCCTTCCTCCCATCATGATCGTGCTTGGAGTCATCGCCGCCATCGACGCGCTTCATCGCGGAGTGCAGATAGGCCCGCTCGACCCGGCTGTCTCCTTCGCCATTCCACTTATCGGCATCGTTGGCTTCAGCTTCGTCATCTACGCTGCCTGGCGTGCGCGCCGCCGGCCCGACGCACACAAACGCCTCATCCTCATAGCCACCATTGGCCTGGTCGGCGCCGCCTTCGGCCGATTCCCCTGGGACCGCATCGGAGTGCCGCCCGCCGCCGGAGCCATGACCGGAGACGGAATCCTCCTCCTCATCCTCCTGGCGTTCGAGCTCATCACGCTCCGCCGCATCCACCGCTCCACCATGTGGGCCGCCCCGCTCGTGTTCGCAACTATCGCCCTTGCCGTCCCCGTCGGCATGACCCACGCCTGGCACACCTTCGCCTCCTGGCTCAGCTGAGAAAAAAGCTGGCGCCCGGGGGAGCCGCCGGCTTCAGCCGGCGGAATCGAGCCCGTAATCAAAGCGGCTTCAGCCGCGGGCCGTCCTCCAGTGCTACTGAAACGCCTTGTT
>DASXYJ010000213.1:0-8362 GCA_036502565.1 Gammaproteobacteria bacterium | reverse complement strand
CGCAGCCTGGGCGGCGTCACCGCGCCGGCCTACGGGCTCACGCTGGTGGCGGTGGAATATCCGGCGGAATTCGCGGTCCCCGTCTCAAGAGATTCGTTGTTCTGATACTCTTCCAGGCTCACTCGGGAGCGACACCTTGCGCGTCAGGATAAAAGTCTGCGGCATGACACGGACGGAGGACGTCGCCGAAGCGGCGCGCCTCGGCGTCGACGCCATAGGCCTGGTGTTCTATCCCAAGAGCCCGCGCAACGTTGGTATCGAGCAGGCCCGCGCGCTGGTGGCGGCATTACCGGCCTTCGTCACCGTGACGGCCCTGTTCCTGGATCCCAGCCACGACGACGTGCAGCGGGTGTTGGACAACGTGCGGGTCGAGCTCCTGCAGTTCCACGGCGGCGAGCCGGCGGAGTTCTGCCGCGGTTTCAGCCGTCCTTATATAAAGGCCGTGCCCATGGGCGGGCAGGCGGATGTGGCCGAATATGCCCGGCGGCATTCCGGAGCCGCGGCGCTGTTGTTGGACAGTCATTCGGCGGGACAACGCGGCGGCACCGGCGTGGCCTTCGATTGGGGCACGCTGCCCCGGTTCGACGGGCCACCCTTGATCCTGGCCGGCGGCTTGCGTCCCGGCAACGTGGCCACCGCGATCCGCATGGTGCGACCCTACGGCGTGGATGTGTCCAGTGGCGTGGAATCGGCGCCCGGTATCAAGGATGCGGCCAAGCTGGCCGCCTTCGTGCGCGAGGTGAGCGATGCCGCAAACTCTTAGGAAGACGGAGCTGCGGGAATCCCTGCGTACGCTGCCGGATGCCCAGGGGCACTTCGGCATCTACGGCGGTCGTTTCGTGGCGGAGACCCTCATGGGCCCCGTGGAGCAGTTGCGAATCGCCTATGAACAGGCCCGCAAGGACTCGGCCTTCCAGGCGGAGTTGCAGGCGCACCTCAAGGACTTCGTGGGCCGGCCCTCGCCGCTGTATTTCGCCGAGCGCCTCACCGAGAAAGCCGGCGGCGCGCGCATCTGGCTGAAGCGCGAGGACCTGAACCACACCGGCGCCCACAAGATCAACAATGCCCTGGGCCAGGCGCTGCTGGCGAAGCGCATGGGCAAGAAGCGGCTCATCGCCGAGACCGGCGCGGGCCAGCACGGCGTCGCCACCGCCACCGTCGCGGCGCGCTTCGGTTTCGAGTGCGTGGTGTACATGGGTTCCGAAGACATCCAGCGCCAAGCCATCAACGTCTACCGCATGAAGCTCCTGGGTGCCACAGTGGTGCCGGTCACCGCCGGCTCCCGCACCCTCAAGGACGCGCTCAATGAAGCCATGCGCGACTGGGTGAGCAACATCGACGATACCTATTACATCATCGGCACGGTGGCGGGTCCGCATCCGTATCCCGCCATGGTGCGCGACTTCCAGGCCTGCATCGGCGAGGAAGCCCGCCAACAGATGCTGAGCGCGGAAGGCCGGCTCCCCGATGCACTGGTGGCCTGCATCGGCGGCGGCTCCAATGCCATCGGCCTGTTCCATGCCTTCCTCGATGACGAGAGCGTGGCCATCTACGGGGTGGAAGCGGGCGGCGACGGCCTGCACACCGGCAAGCACGCGGCGTCCCTCACCGGCGGCCGCCCCGGCGTGCTGCACGGCAATCGCACCTATGTGCTGGAAGATGCCCACGGCCAGATCACCGAGACCCATTCCGTGTCCGCCGGCCTGGACTATCCCGGCGTCGGTCCCGAGCACGCCTGGCTGAAGGACATCGGCCGCGTGAAGTATGAGGTGATCACGGATGTGCAGGCTCTGGAGGCCTTCCATGTGACCACCAAGAGCGAAGGCATCATGCCGGCGCTGGAGTCGAGCCATGCCATCGCCTGCGCGATGCAGCTGGCACCCAAGCTCGGCAAGGGCAAGAGCCTGCTGGTGAACCTCTCCGGGCGCGGCGACAAGGACATCCACACGGTCGCGGCCCGTGACGGGATCAAGCTGTGAGCCGCTTCGCCGCGCGCTTCGCCAGGCTCAAGACCGAGAATCGTGCGGCGTTGGTGCCCTACGTGGTGGCCGGCGATCCCGGCAAGACCACCACGGTGCCGCTCATGCACGCGCTGGTGAAGGCCGGTGCCGATGTGATCGAGCTCGGCGTGCCGTTCTCGGATCCCAGCGCCGATGGACCGGTGATCCAGGCCGCCCAGGAGCGGTCGCTCGCCGCCGGCACCACGCTGAAGGACGTGCTAGGGATGGTGAAAGAGTTCCGTGGCACCGACGCGGACACGCCGGTGGTGCTGATGGGTTACCTGAATCCCGTGGAGGCCTTCGGGCCGGAAGCCTTCGCCAAGACCGCGGCAGAGGTGGGCGTGGACGGCGTCCTGACCGTGGATATGCCGCCGGAAGAGGCGGAGCCCTTGGGCGGCCTCTTGCGCGCCAGGGGCATCGACCCCATCTTCCTGCTGGCCCCCACCACGGATGACGCGCGTATCCGGCGCATCACGGAAACCGCCTCGGGCTTCGTCTATTATGTGTCCTTGAAAGGCGTCACCGGCGCCGCCCACCTGGATTTGGGTCCGGTGCGCGAGCGTCTCGCCAAGCTGCGCCGCCTGACCACGCTGCCCGTGGGCGTCGGCTTCGGGGTGCGGGATGCGGCCACCGCTGCGGCCTTGGGCCAGGTGGCGGACGCGGTGGTGGTTGGCAGCGCGGTGGTGAGCCGCATGACCGAGCACAAGGACGACGCGGTGCGCATGACCGCCTCGGTCCAGGAATTCGTGAAGGGTCTGCGCCAAGCCATGGACGCAGCCCGCCCTACGGGAGCATGAGGATCCGATGAACTGGTTCAAGAAACTCGTCCCCTCGCGCATCAACACCGAAGGCCGTCCCGGCCGCCGCAGCACCGTGCCGGAAGGCCTGTGGACCAAGTGCGACGAGTGCAACTCGGTGCTGTACCGTGCCGAGGTGGAGCGCAACCTCTACGTCTGCCCCAAGTGCAACCATCACATGCGCCTGGGTGCGCGCCAGCGCCTGGAGTTCTTCCTGGATGCCGGCTCCGGCGTGGAGATCGGCGCCAACATCGAGCCCGTCGACGCGCTCAAGTTCAAGGACAGCAAGAAGTACAAGGACCGCATCGTGGCCGCGCAGAAGGCCACCGGTGAGAAGGATGCCCTGGTGGCCATGAGAGGCCGCCTCAAGGGCATGCGCGTCGTGGCCTGCGCCTTCGAGTTCCGCTACATGGGCGGCTCCATGGGTTCGGTGGTGGGTGAGCGCTTCGTGCGCGCCGCCGACGCGGCCCTGGAGGAGAATGCGCCGATGGTGTGCTTCTCGGCCAGCGGCGGCGCCCGCATGCAGGAAGCGCTGATCTCCCTGATGCAGATGGCCAAGACCAGCGCGGCCCTGGCCAAGCTCGCCAAGGCCGGCGTGCCGTTCATCTCGGTGATGACCGATCCCACCACCGGCGGCGTATCCGCGAGCCTTGCCATGCTGGGCGACGTGAACGTGGCGGAACCCAAGGCGCTCATCGGCTTCGCCGGCCAGCGCGTCATCGAGCAGACCGTGCGCGAGACCCTGCCGGAAGGCTTCCAGCGCAGCGAGTTCCTGGTGGAGCACGGCGCGGTGGACATGATCGTGGACCGCCGTGAGATGCGCGACCGTCTCGCGAGCCTGCTGGCGACTCTCACCAGACAAGACGCTCCTCAGGACGCTGAGAACGCTTAGTTCCTCAGCGGCGCCTTCCCATGCGCTTCCAGACCCTCCAAGAATGGCTGACCTGGCAGGAACAGCTCTACCCTGACGTCGTCGATCTCGGCTTGCACCGGGTGAATGCGCTTTTGCAGGCGTTGGACCTCGCGCATCCCGGTTTCCCGATCCTCACTGTGGGCGGCACCAACGGCAAAGGCTCCAGCGTGAGCTTCGCGGAGGCCATGCTGCGCGCAGCCGGCCATAAGGTGGGTGCCTACGTCTCGCCGCATCTCCTGCGCTACAACGAGCGGGTGCGGGTGGACGGCGTGGACGTCTCCGATCCGGAGTTCTGCGATTCCTTCGCCCGCATCGACGCTGCCCGCGGCGACCTGCGGGTCACCTATTTTGAGTTCGGCACCCTGGCGGCTATCGACATCCTCACCCGGCGCGGAGTCACCGCTGCGGTATTGGAAGTGGGCCTTGGCGGGCGGCTCGATGCCGTCAACGCCCTGGATGCGGATGTGGCGCTCATCTCCTCCATCGGCCTCGATCATCAGGAGTGGTTGGGGAGCGACCGGGAGAGCATCGGCCGGGAGAAGGCCGGCGTCTTCCGCAGCGGCCGCCCCGCCATCTGCGGTGACCGGCAGCCGCCGCCATCGCTGCAAGAACAAGCGCAGGCCGTGGGTGCGAGGCTGCAACTCATCGGCAAGGACTTCGACCGCGATATCAAGGGCGATACTTGGACCTGGCGCGGGCAGGGCGGCGATCTGAGAGGCTTGCCGGCACCGGCGCTGCCGGGACAGATCCAGTACGACAACGCCGCCACGGTCATCGCGGCTTTGCAGTCGGAGCCCCGGCTGCAGGTGCCGGAGTCCGCGATCCGGGAAGGCCTGAGACAGGCGCGCATCCCGGCGCGCTTCCAGCGCAAGGCCGGTGTCGTGGAGACGGTGTTCGACGTGTCCCACAACCCGGATGCGGCGCGGGTGCTCTCGGACAACCTTCGGGCTTACCCCGTGGAGGGCCGCACCGTCGCGGTGCTGGGCATGTTCAAGGACAAGGCCGCGGAGGAGGTGGCGCTGGCGCTCCAAGGCTGTTTCCAGCGCTGGTATCTGGGCGGACTCGAAGGGCCGCGTGGGCAGAGCGCTGAAGCCTTGAGCCAGCGTCTTCACAAGGCGATGCCGGAAGCGGAATTGACGGCGTCGCCATCGGTAGCCGCGGCCTATGCCAAGGCCATGGCGGAAGCGCATCCCGGTGACCGCGTGGTGGTGTTCGGCTCATTCCAGACGGTCGCCGCAATACTGGGTAAAGTTTGATCCATTTCCGGATGGCGTTCCTGCGGATGCCATCCCTGCCCACGGGACCTACATCCCTGTAGGTCCGCGCGGCGCATGCGCCGCGCCTAAGCGTTATACTTCCGCGCGCGGCGGTCCCGCCGTCACCGACCGGGAGATCGGCATGGAGATCGGACTCAAAGAACGTCTCATCGGCGCGGCCGTGCTGGTGGTACTGGGCGTGATCATCATCCCGTTCTTCATCAAGGGTTCGCCCTCCCCGGATTCCACCGTAACTCAGGCCGTGAGCCTGCCGGCCACGGATTCCACCTCTGCCCAGCAGCAGGTGAGCCTGCCGCTCGGCTCCACGGCGGCGCCCGCGCTGCCGGCAGCCGCCACCCAGGCTCCCGCCACGGCCCTGGCGCCGGCTCCCGCCCCCGCGCCTGTCCTGTCCCAGCCGGCTGCCAAGCCGGCGGTGCACGCCATCCCCCGCGCCGCCGCTCCTGCTGCACCCGCCTCCAGCGCTGGCGGTAAGTGGACGGTGCAGGTGGGCAGTTACGGCAGCCAAGCCAACGCCGACAAGGTGGTGGCGTCCCTGAAGCAGCACGGCCTGCACGGTAGCGTCAGCCATTTCAAGAAGGCCGGCCACACCTACTATCGCGTGCGGGTCGGTTCCTACGCGGAGCACAGCGACGCCGACAAGGCCGCTGCGGCGGTGGCCAAGGCCATCGGCGGCAAGCCCCAGGTCGTGTCCAACGACTGATCTACGCCACCGCGTGCGGCATCCCAAGCCTGCCGCGGCCTCGAGGTTCCAATTGCTCCTTAGCCGCCGGAGCGAGGCCTTGACGCCTCTGGTAAAATGCACGTCTGACAGGCGAGGGCGCGCATGACTGCGGTGGACTACGCGATCCTGACCATCCTGTTCGTCTCGGCGGTGCTAGGTCTTCTGCGCGGGTTCCTGCGGGAAGTGGCCTCGCTCCTGATCTGGATACTGGGTTTCTGGCTCGCGGTGCGCTATGCGCCGCCCATCGGCCAGGCCATGAAGTTCATCAAGAGCCCGGAAGACCGGCTCATCGTGGGTTATGGCGTGGTGCTGGTGGCGACGCTCATCGTCAGCACCGTGGTCGGGATGCTCCTGAAGAAACTGGTGGAGAGTTCCGGTGCCGGCGTCGGCGACCGCTCCCTCGGCACCCTGTTCGGCGCAGCCCGCGGCGTGGTGCTGGTGACCACCCTGATCCTGGTTGGGCAGATGGCCCTGGTGCCGCCGCCCACTTGGTGGCGCGAGTCGAAGCTGATGCCCTATGCCGAGCCGCTGGTGAAGGTGGCGCGGCGGCTGAGCCCGGTACAGGTGGACTTGCGTCCCCTGCAGCAGGCGCCGGCCATGGAAGATGTGGACAAGACAGCGTTCTGAATCCTGAACCCGAGGCGACCACATGTGCGGCATCGTCGGAATCGTCAGCAGAGGCAACGTCAACCAGTCGTTGTATGACGCCTTGCTGGTGCTCCAGCACCGCGGCCAGGACGCAGCCGGCATCATGACCTCCGAGGAAGGCCACCTGCACCTGCGCAAGAGCAACGGCCTGGTGCGCGACGTGTTCCATGAGCGCCACATGCTCAAGCTCACCGGCAACATGGGCATCGCCCATACCCGCTACCCGACCGCCGGCAACCCGCATTCCTCCGAGTCGCAGCCGTTCTATACCAACTCGCCCTATGGCATCGGGCTGGCGCACAACGGTAACCTGACCAACGCCCGCGCCCTGCGCGAGCTGCTGCTCAAGGAAGACCTGCGCCACCTCAACACTGACTCGGACTCCGAGGTGCTGCTCAACGTGTTCGCCCACGAGCTGCAGCGCGTCGGCGGCGTGGAGCCGGACGAGCGCGCCATCTTCAAGGCGGTGAGCGCGGTGCATCGGCGCTGCCGTGGCGCCTACTCGGTCACGGTGCTGGTGGCCGGCTTCGGCGTGGTGGGCTTCCGCGATCCCAACGGCATCCGTCCGCTGGTGTACGGCAAGCGCGAGACCGCGGACGGCACCGAATACATGCTGGCCTCCGAGAGCGTGGCCCTGGACGTGTGCGGCTTCCAGCTGGTGCGCGACGTGGCACCCGGCGAGGCGGTGGCCATCAACAAGGACGGCAAGATATTCACCCACCAGTGCGCGGACAAGCCGGTGTTCTCGCCCTGCATATTCGAGTACGTATACTTCGCCCGGCCTGATTCCACCATGGACGACGTGTCGGTGCATAAGGCCCGCATGCGCATGGGCGAGAAGCTGGCGGAGAAGATCCAGCGCGAGTGGCCGGATCACGACATCGACGTGGTGATCCCCATCCCTGATACCAGCCGCACCAGCGCGCTGCAGCTCGCCAACATGCTCGGCGTGAAGTTCCGCGAAGGCTTCATCAAGAACCGCTACATCGGCCGCACCTTCATCATGCCGGGCCAGAAGCAGCGCTCCCAGTCGGTGCGGCAGAAGCTCAACGCCATCGACCTGGAGTTCCACGGCAAGAACGTGCTGCTGGTGGACGACTCCATCGTGCGCGGCACCACCTCCCGTCAGATCGTGCAGATGGCTCGCGACGTGGGCGCCAACAAGGTGTACTTCGCCTCGGCGGCTCCGCCGGTGAAATACCCCAACGTCTACGGCATCGACATGCCGAGCGGCAAGGAACTCATCGCCCATGGCAGGAGCGAGGCCGAGGTGGCCGAGTTCATCGGCGCCGACAAGCTCATCTTCCAGGACCTGAACGACCTCATCGACGCGGTGCGGCGCGGCAACCCGCGCATCCAGCGCTTCGACACCTCGGTGTTCACCGGCGAGTACGTCACCGGCGACGTCACGCCGGATTACCTGGCATCCCTGGAGCAGGAACGCTCCGACGAGGCCAAGCAGAAGCGCAGCGATTCCGAGCGCATCGTCAAGATCTCCTGACCTCCGGTCCGGCATGTTCGGACCGTCCTTCGCCCACCGCAAGCTGCTGCTGGACCTCTACGGCCGCGGCGTCGCCGCGGTACATGGCCGCCCGGTGGTGCGGGACTGGCTCACGGCTCGCGGTACTCCGGGTCCCTACCACCTGGTAGCCATCGGCAAGGCCGCCGCAGCCATGACTGCCGGTGCACTGGAGGCGGCCGGCGACCAGCTGCAGTCCGGCCTGGTCATCACCCGTTACGGCCACATGGATGAAGCGGTGTACCTGGATCCGCGCCTGCTCTGCCTGGAATCGAGCCATCCGCTGCCGGATGCCCAGAGCATGGCCGCTGGCAACGCCCTGCTGCTGTTCCTGGAGAGCACACCCCGGGATGCGCGCTTCCTGTTCCTGATATCCGGTGGCACCTCGAGCTTGGTGGAGGCGCCGGTGGCGGGGGTGACGCCCGAAGAACTGCGGCGCCTCAACCTTTGGTTGCTGGGCAGCGGCCTCGCCATAGCCGACATCAAC
>DASXYJ010000212.1:0-4588 GCA_036502565.1 Gammaproteobacteria bacterium | reverse complement strand
CTATCGGCCCAGAGAAATTGGGTGAAGTGTTGTACTGCCTGGATGCCAAGCTGTCTACGATCGGTATGGCACCACCCAAAGCCAAGGCGAACGCCTATCTTGTCCAGTATTTCTATGGAGTTTTGACACCCAAGGAAGAGAGTCCGAACGAGCTTCAATTGATTGTCTACACGGCGGGTGGTTTAACAGCTAACCTTTATAGGGTGTACTTTGACCAGACGGAGAAGAACAGCATCTATTTAGGCGATGGCGCGACGGTCAAGAAAGAAAACAGCAAGATGGTGCCTGACGAGATTTCTGGTGGTCTCGGATCACTTCAGGAACTGAAGAAGATACTGGACATGACGAACAAGCAGGAGCTCTTAGTGATCCCGCAGTCGCTGGTAGTGCAAGGCAGTGATGCCTGCATATACGAAGGATGAACAGAAAGCGGGCCAGATCTTGCTTTCATACATCCATGACTTACAGATTTCACAAGTGAGAACAGAAAAGGGGCCTTGCGGCCCCTTTTTTCAATGCAGATGTTCCTGCAGATGCTTGGTGATCCGCTGGTCCACCCAGCGCCGCGGTTTCAATAGCGGCCCGTCCACGAAGCCCACGTGACCACCATTGCGGGTGAGCTCGAAGGTCACCGCGGGGGAGAGCTCGGCTTCCGTCGGCACTACCGCCGGGGTCATGAAGGGGTCGTCCTCCGAGTGCACCACCAAGGTCGGCACCTTGATATGCCTGAGGTAGGGCTTGCTACTGGCGCGGGCATAGTAGTCCGCCGCGTCCTTGTAGCCGTGCAACGGCGCGGTCATGGCCTCGTCGAACTGGCGGAAGGTGCGCAGCTTGCCGATGTCCGGGAGGGTGATGGGTGCCTTGATCTTGCTGAACTTGCGCATGGCGGAGTGGCGCATGCGGCTCATGAGTTCCCACATGTAGAACTTGGAGAGGCCGCGGCCGATGGCGTCGGAGCAGACCGCTAGGTCGAAGGGCACCGACACCGCCACGCCGGTGGCGACGCGGGAGGCGTTGGGGCTCTCACCGAGCCACTTGAGCAGTACGTTGCCGCCCAGGGAGTAACCCACCGCCGCCAGGGGCGTGTTGGGTTCCCGCTGCTTCAGGAGCCCGGTGAAGTATTCCAGGTCCTGGGTGAAACCGGAGTGGTAGCCGATGGGAAGCCGGTTCGGCACGCCGCTGCAGCCGCGGAAGTAGGGCATGGCGCCGCGGAAGCCCAGCTCATGGATGCGGCGCATGATGTTGCAGGCGTAGCGGGAGCGGATGGAACCCTCCAGCCCGTGCAGCACGATGACGATGGGTCCCGTATTACCTGTGGTCCAGTCCACGTCGATGAAGTCCCCGTCCGGCAGCTCCACGCGCTCGCGTCGGAGTTCCACCTTCGCCACCGGGAACATCACGTTGGGCACCACGGTCTGCACGTGGCGGTTTCGCCACAGGCCCTGGGGCTTGAATTCACTCTCGACGATCTTCCCGTTCATCCTGTTCATCCCGTCCATAGCAGCTTTTCCTTCCATGGTTACGCTCCAGCTTTCCCGCTGGATGCGGCTTCGATCTCGGCCCGGCCGGCCACCAGTTTCTCCACCACGGACGGGTCGGCCAGGGTCGTGGTGTCGCCCAAATTCTGCAGGTCGTTGGCGGCGATCTTGCGCAGGATACGGCGCATGATCTTGCCGGAGCGCGTCTTGGGCAGGTACGCGGTCCATTGGATGGCGTCAGGACTGGCGAAGGGCCCGATCTCCTTGCGCACCATGTCCACCAGTCCCTTGCGCAGGGCTTCATCCGGCGTGACGCCGCTCATGGTGGTGACGAAGGCATAGATGCCCTGGCCCTTGATGGGATGCGGGAACCCCACTACCGCCGCCTCGGCGACCTTGGGGTGCAGCACCAGGGCGCTCTCCACCTCGGCGGTGCCGATGCGGTGGCCGGAGACGTTGATGACGTCGTCCACGCGTCCGGTGATCCACCAGTAGCCGTCCTGGTCGCGGCGCGCGCCGTCGCCGGTGAAGTAGTTACCGGGATACTGCTTGAAGTAGGTGTCGAAGAAACGCTGGTGGTCGCCGTAGACCGTGCGCATCTGTCCCGGCCAGGGGAAAGTGATGATGAGGTTGCCGGAGGTGGCGCCTTCCAGGCGCTTGCCGGTGCCATCCACCAGCGCCGGGATGATGCCGAAGAAGGGCCGCGTGGCGGAACCGGGCTTGAGGGGCGTGGCGCCGGGGAGCGGCGTGATGAGGATGCCGCCGGTCTCGGTCTGCCACCAAGTGTCGACGATGGGGCAACGTTCGTCGCCCACCACGTGGTAATACCATTCCCAGGCTTCCGGATTGATGGGCTCGCCCACGGTGCCCAGGATGCGCAGGCTCTTGCGCTCCGTCTCCTTCACCGGCTCGTCGCCCTGGGCCATGAGAGCGCGCAGTGCCGTGGGAGCGGTGTAGAAGATGTTCACCTGGTGGCGGTCGATGACCTGCCAGAAGCGCGAGGCATCCGGATAGTTGGGCACGCCCTCGAACATGAGAGTGGTGGCGCCATTGGCCAGCGGGCCATAGACGATGTAGCTGTGGCCCGTGACCCAGCCCACGTCGGCGGTGCACCAGTAGATGTCGCCGTCCTGGTAATCGAACACGTACTTGTGGGTGCAGGCCGAGTACAGGAGATAGCCGGCGGTGGTGTGCAGCACGCCCTTGGGCTTGCCGGTGGAACCGGAGGTGTAGAGGATGAACAGCGGGTCCTCCGCGCCCATGGACTCTGCGGGACAATCCGTGGAGGCATCCGGCACGACCTGGTGATACCAGATGTCGCGCTTGCCGTCCCAGCCGACATCGCCACCGGTGCGCTTCAGCACCAGCACCGTGTGCACGGCGGGGCAGGCCCTGAGCGCCTCATCGCAATTGGCCTTGAGCGGGATCTTCTTGCCGCCGCGCACGCCTTCATCGGCGGTGATGAGTAGCTGACAGTCGGAATCCAGGATGCGGTCCTTGAGGGACTCGGGTGAGAAGCCGCCGAACACCACCGAGTGCACCGCGCCGATGCGGGCGCAGGCCAGCATGGCCACGGCGGCCTCCGGGACCATGGGCATGTAGATGCAGACCCGGTCGCCTCTCTTCACGCCGCGTGCTTTGAGCACGTTGCCGAGGCGGCAGACTTCCGCGTGGAGTTCCCGGTAGCTGATGCGGCGCACGTCGTCGGGTTCATCGCCTTCCCAGAGGATGGCGGTCTGGTCGCCGCGGGTCTTGAGGTGCCGGTCGAGGCAGTTGGCGCTGACGTTGAGGCGCCCGCCCTCGAACCAGCTGATGTGGGCCTTGTGGTAGTCCCATTCCAGCACCCGGTCCCAGGGCCGGTCCCAGTGCAGCAGCTGCTTCGCCTGCTCCGCCCAGAAGCCTTCCGCATCCTCGATGGAGCGCCGGTACATGTCGTGGTACTGCGCTTCATCCACCAGCGGCTTGCGCTTGGGGTGGGCGGGGACCGGATAGACCTTGTCGTCGGACATGGAAGCCTCAGGAGGGAATCAGTCGCGCGCTACCTTAATACACGACATGCTGAATCCCAACGGCCGTGAAGTAAATCGGGACAATGCCTGAAAATCGACATTAAAAAGTCATATAAAACAGCAAGATACGGAACCTGTGAAATTTAAATTCTCAGGCGATTTCCACGCTCGAAAGACCACTCATGGAAGAGGGGTGCCAGTGCTGCCGGGCCCAGGTCCAGATGTCATCTATAGATGCATGTCTGAGGGACTGGGGCGGGCTCTGCTGCAGCAGGTCCAAGCCCTGCCAGAGGGCCGAAGCCGGCTGGGAGAGGTCCAGGGGCCTGGCACCGGTCTGTTTACTGAGCTTCTCGCCGGCGGTGTTCACCGCCACCGGCAGATGCATATAGATAGGATGTGACAGACCCAGCAGGGCCTGCAGGTGAAGTTGCCGGGGGGTGGAGAGTAAGAGGTCCGAGCCCCGCACCACGTGGGTCACCCCCTGCATGGCGTCATCCACCACTACGGCCAGCTGGTAGGCATGCCAGCCATCGGCCCGGCGCACCACGAAGTCGCCGATGTCTTGGGCGAGGTCCTGGTGGATGGGTCCCTGGAGCGCATCCTCGAAACTGAGCTCGCCGGGCTGGACCCGGACCCGGAGCGCCCGGGCAGGCTTGCCGGGAGCCAGCCCATCCCGACAGGTGCCGGGGTAGACCGGGCCTTCGATGCCGGTGACGGCGCTGTCGGCGATCTCGCTGCGGCTGCAGGCACAGGGGAAGACCTGGGCACCGAGCCTGGCCAGGGCGTCTTCATAAGCTGCGCGCCGGCGGCTCTGGTAGAGCACCGGGCCATCCCACTGAAACCCCAAGGTCTCCAGGTCCCGCAGGATGGCATCGGCGGCGCCGGGCATCTCCCGGGGCGGGTCGAGATCCTCCATGCGCAGCAGCCAACGACCACTGTGGGCATGGGCTTCCAGGTAGCTGCCCATGGCGGCCATGAGGGAGCCGATGTGCAGGGGACCCGTGGGCGAGGGCGCGAAGCGGCCGATGTAGGTCATGAGGGCATAGTACCCAAAGAGCTGTGATGCCTTCTTTGGTCAGTTGGCGCTTTCCCTGCCCGCCT
>DASXYJ010000211.1:0-15085 GCA_036502565.1 Gammaproteobacteria bacterium | reverse complement strand
GCGGCTCAGTTTCGTCGGCGCTTATCTGCGCCGGGAGTTCCCCCACGGACCGGTGTTCCAGTGGGGCCTCATGAAGCGGCACCTGTCCTATGCCATGCCCTTCGCCCTGGCGGTGACCCTGGAGAGCGCCCAGACCAACCTGCACATGTACGTGGTGTCGTCCTACTTCGACACGGCGACCTTCGCGATCTACTCGGTGGGGTGCCTGCAAGTGCCCTTGGTGGACTTCCTGATGACCTCCACCAGCAGCGTGATGATGGTGCGGATGAGCGAGGACCTGCGGGACGGGCGCCGCGGCGACGCCCTGGAGCTGTGGCTGGATACCACCCGCAAGCTCGCCATGGTGTTCGCCTGCCTGGTGGGCGGCCTCATGGTCACGTCCCACCAGCTCATCGTGCTGCTGTTCACCCAGTCCTATGCTGCCAGCGCGCCGCTGTTCGCGGTCTGGACCATCAGCATGCTGTTCGCCGCCATCATGACCGACAGCGTCATGCGGGTGCACGCGGATACGCGCTTCCTGATCATCATCAACGTGATACGCCTGAGCGTAGTGGCGGGGGCCATCGGGCTGTTCCTGCACGCCTTCGGCCTCATGGGTGCGGTATTGGTGACCCTGCTTTCCACCCTCACCGCCAAATCCATCGGCGTGCTGAGGATCCGCAAGCTCATGGCTTGCAGCTTCGCGCAGGTGCTGCCCTGGGGGGCGCTGGGCAGGATCCTGGCCGTCACCGCGCTGGCGATGGTGCCCTCGCTGCTCCTGAGGCCGGTCCTGGCGCTGCCGTTGCTGCCCTCGTTCCTGGTGTCCGGCCTGCTGTTCGGGCTGTGTTACCTCGGTCTGCTTTGGTGCTTCGGTCCCCTCAAGGACTCGGAACGCAAACAAGTCGCGCAACGTCTGCAGGCGCCGGTGTCCTGGGCTGGCGGCAGTCGTCGCGCATGAAAATCATGAAAAGACGGATTTGGATCTGGGAGGAAAAGTCATGTTAAGGACCATGGTCAAGGCCGCTGCGGCGGCCACCCTGCAACGCACCGGGATGGCGTCGTTCATAGGGTCCCACTCGCGCAACGTGGCCATGCCCCTGACGGTCGGGTACCACCGTGTGGTGCAGGATTTCGATACGCATGCGCGGGGCTGCATGCCCTCGCTGCTGATAACCACTGCCACCCTGGAGAAGCAGCTGGACTGGATCGGCCGCCGCTTCGACTTCGTGGACCCGGATGGCATGGATGCCTGGCTTGGCGGCGCGCGGCCCGGCCGCAAGCCGGTGGCCGTCGTCACCTTCGACGACGGATACCGGGACGTCTATGAGAACGCCTTCCCGCTGCTGAAGCGCAAGGGCATCCCGGCCGTGTTCTTCATGGTCACCGACCTGGTCGGCACCGGCGGCTTGCAGATCCACGATGAGCTCTACGTGCTCATGACCCGGGCACTGCCCACCTGGACCGATCCCCGCAAGGAGATGGCCCAGCTGCTGCTGGATGCCCACGTCTCCACCTTGTCCCTGCGCGGTATCGCGCCGGCGCTCTCGGAGCCCGCGGCCGCGACGCGCGCGCTCTTGGCGAGCCTGACCCAATCCCAGGTGCTGCGGGTCATGAACGTGCTGCGCCTGCGGGTGGGCCCGCCGCGCCAGGACGATGAGTTCGCCCCCATGGATTGGGACATGCTGCTTGAGATGCAGCGGGCCGGCATGAAGATAGGCTCGCACACCCGCAGCCACGCGCTGCTCACCAACGAGTCGGCGGAGAAGATCCGCTGCGAACTGCAGGGCTCGCGCAAGGCTCTGGAGCAGAGGCTGGGTCCCAACATCCGGCATTTCGCCTACCCCGACGGCCGTTTCGACGCGCTGGTGGTGAAGGGACTAGTGGAGGCGGGTTACCGCTTCGGCTACACCACCTGCACCCACCGGCACGCCGAACATCCGGCACTCACCATCCCGCGCCGGCTGCTCTGGGAGAACGCCTGCCTGGATGCCTCCGGGCATTTCTCGCCGGCGGTCATGAACTGCCAGGTGAACGGCATCTTCGACTTCGCGGCCCGTTGCGAGACCAACCACGTCGAATGACGCGGCAGCCCGAAAACAGGATATCCAGACAATGTGCGGCATAGCAGGAATCTTCAGCGTCAGCGGACGGCCAGTGCTCACGGGCGAGGTCCGCGCCATGTGCGATGCCATCCAGCATCGCGGCCCGGATGACGCCGGTTACTTCGTGCAGGGGCGGGTCGGCCTAGGCATGCGCCGGCTCAGCATCATCGACCTCGCCACCGGCCACCAGCCCATCCGCAACGAGGATGGCACGGTGTGGGTGGTGATGAACGGTGAGATCTACAACTACCGGGAGTTGCGCACCGACCTAGAGCGGCGTGGCCACCGTTTCTATACCACCACCGATACCGAGGTGCTGGTGCACCTCTATGAGGAGTTCGGCGAGCAGTGCGTGAACCGCCTGCGCGGCATGTTCGGCTTCGCCATCTGGGATGCACGGCGCCAGTCGCTGTTCATCGCCCGCGACCGGCTCGGCATCAAGCCACTGTATTACGCCGAGGTGGATGGACGCCTGCTGTTCTCCTCGGAGCTGAAGTCCATCCTGGCTCTGCCCGAAGTGGAACGCGAGCTGAACTGGGCTTCCGTCAATCACCTGTTCACCAGCCTCAGCACTCCCAATACCGAGAGCATCGTGGCCGGGGTGCACAAGCTGCCGCCCGCCCACAGCCTGACGCTACGGGCCGATGGGACGCGCAAGCTGACCCGCTACTGGGAGATCGAGTTCCGCCCCGACCACAGCAAGAGCGAGGAGGACACCGTCGAGCAGCTGCGCGGCATGCTTGAGGAGTCCGTGGACATGCATCTGGTCAGCGACGTGCCGGTGGGCGCGTTCCTGAGCGGCGGCCTGGACTCCAGCTCGGTGGTGGCCTTCATGGCCCGCCGCAGCGACCGGCCGGTGAAGACTTTCTCCATCGGCTTCAAAGAAGCCCGTTTCGACGAGACCGCCGCAGCGCGGGTGGTAGCCGAACAGTTCGGCACCGAACATACGGAATTGATCCTCCAACCCGACGTCGAATCGCTGATCCAGGACATCGTCTGGTACCTGGACGAGCCCTTCGGCGATTCCTCCGCCATACCGACCTACATGGTGTCCAAGCTGGCGGCGGAGCAGGTCAAGGTCGTCCTGTCAGGCGACGGCGGCGACGAGCTCTTCGCCGGCTACGACCGCTATCTCGTGGAGCAGAAGGAACGCCGCTACGAGTACGCGCCTGCGCCGGTACGCAAGCTGCTGGGCCTCATCGGTGCTTCCATGCCGGAAGGCGCCAAGGGCCGCAATTTCCTGCGTCATGTGTCCCTGTCCGGTTCGGCCCGCTATCTCGACGCCTGCACCCTCTTCAAGGCGGATCAGAGGCGCCGCCTGTTCCGCCCCGAAGTCGCGGCCCGCATCGGTGCCCATGATCCCTGGCGGGAGGCCCATGCCTTCCTGAAGCGTCTCGACGGCGACTGGCTGTCCACCTTGCAGCACTGGGACCTGCAGAACTACCTGCCTCTGGACATCCTCACCAAGGTGGATCGCATGAGCATGGCGCATTCCCTGGAAGCGCGGGTGCCCCTGCTGGATCACAAGCTGGTGGAGTTCGCTGCCACCATCCCGGCGGAATTCAGGCTCCGGGATGGGCAGACCAAGAGCGTGTTCAAGCGCGCCATGCGCGGCATCCTGCCGGACAACATCATCGACCGCCCCAAGCAGGGTTTCGCCGTGCCCCTCGGCGCCTGGTTCCGCGGGCGGCTCGGCAACTTCGCCCGGGAGCTGCTGCTACCCACGGGCGGCCCTCGTCAGGAGATCTTCGACCGGGCCTATATCACCCAGCTCCTGGACATGCATGAGCGGGGCCGTGACCTCAACCTGCAACTCTGGACCCTCATCTCCTTCGAACTCTGGTGCCGTCGTTTCATGGACACGCCGCGTGTCACGGCGGACCTGGAGATGCCCATGCCCATCCCCGCACCGGCGCATATCGCCGGCTATGCGGTCCGTCCTTCCTGATAGCGTCGCGAGACAATCGGAAAAACATGCACGGAAATCCTCAATCCTTCCCTGACCAGGCGTCCAGCCAAGTCGCACCGTCGACCCTGGGCCTGTTGTCCCTCGAACCGGTGGCGGCGCCGCAGCGCGATCGCAGCAAGCCCATCCGGGTGGTCTACATCGCCGGAGACGGCCGTAGCGGCTCCACGCTGCTGGATCGCCTGATCGGCGCCTATTCGGGCGTGTTCTCCTGCGGAGAGCTCGGCAACCTCCTGCAGTCCACCACTGCCTCGGACCAGCTCTGTGCCTGCGGATCGCGGGCCCGGGAATGCGGCTTCTGGCGCACGGTGCTGACCCGCTGGAGCGAGTCGGTGCCCGACTTCACGGAGCGTGAATACCGCAGCCTGCAGCGCCGCTATGAACGGCTGCGCTCGCTGTTGCGTCCCTTCAATGCGAGGGAACTGACCCTGGAGGACCCGCGTTTCGCCCGCTACACCGAGTACACGCTCGCGCTGTTCGAGGCCATCTCGGATCTCTCCGGCGCCACCGTGATCGTGGATTCCTCCAAGAGCCCGGCCCGGGCCCTGGCGCTGTCGCGCATGCCAGGCCTGGAAGTGAACATGCTGCACCTGGTGCGGGACGTGCGCGGCGTTGCCTATTCGCTGCGCAAGCTCTCCGCCAAGGCCGGGCGGGGCGCCAGGATCCCGCACCATCGCAACCTGCGCTTCGCCGGCACCTGGGCGGTGGTGAACCTGTTCTGCGAACAGGTGATGCCCAAGATACCGGGGCCGAACCTGTTCGCCCGCTACGAGGACTACACCAAGGACCCGGACAGCATGCTCACCGCGGTGGCGAACCTGATCGGCCGCGAGCGCATCGCCTATACCGTCGGCGCCGACTATCTCCTCACCCAGGGACATCAGGTGGCAGGCAACGATGCCCGCATGCGCCCGGTGCAGCAGATCTCCACGGACGAGACCTGGCGCAACCAGTTCGGCTTCGCCATGCGCAAGGGCCTGTATCTCCTGGTGCTGCCCATGATGCTCCGCTACCGCTACAGGCCTTGAACCTATGGATCAGATCGTCAGCGTCACGCCGTCATCCGCACCTCGCATCGCACTGGTAGCGGCGGGGCTCGAGATCCTGGGCGGGCAGGGCATCCAGGCCAAGGCCCTGGTGGAAGGGCTGCGCCAGCGCGGTTATGCCGTGGACTTCGTCCCCGTCAATCCGCGCTTCCCGGCGGGGATGGGCTGGTTGCGTCGGCTGCGCTATGCCCGCACCATCTTCAACGAGCTCCTGTATCTGCCGAGCCTCGCCAGCCTGCGCCGCAGCGACGTGGCCCATGTGTTCTCGGCATCCTACTGGTCCTTCCTGCTGGCCCCGGTGCCGGCACTCTTGATGGCTAAACTGTTTCGCAAGCGTGCCGTGCTGCACTACCACAGCGGCGAGGCGGACGATCATCTATCCCGCTGGGGCGTGCTGGTGCACCCCTGGTTGAGGATGGCCGACGAGATCGTGGTGCCCTCCGAGTACCTGCGGGAAGTCTTCGCCCGCCATGGCTACGCCGCCAAGGTGGTGCGTAACGTGGTGGACACTACGCGCTTCGCCTACCGCGAACGTTACCCCCTGAGGCCGAAGCTGCTCTCGGTACGCAACTTCGAAGCCCATTACCGCGTCGAGGACGTGATCCGTGCCTTCCCGCTGGTGAAGGCCCAGTACCCCGAGGCTACGCTCACGGTGGCGGGCTACGGCAGCCAGGAGCGCATGCTCCACGAGCTGGCAGCTTCCTTGAACGTGGATGGCATCCGCTTCGTGGGGCGCGTGGAACCGGAGTCCGTACCGGCTCTCTATGATTCCGCCGACATCTTCATGAACGCCGCCGTCATCGACAACCAGCCGGTCTCGGTCCTGGAAGCCTTCGCCTCCGGCCTGCCGGTGGTGAGCACGGGTACCGGTGACATCGCCGCCATGCTGCGCCACGGCGAAGCAGGTCTGCTGGTGCCGCAACGCAACCCCCAGGCACTGGCCGCCGCCGCCATCCACCTCCTGGAGAGGCCGCGCCAGGCCCTCATGCTGGCGCGTCGCGCCAGGACCGAGGTCGAACTCTATACGTGGGACCGCATCTCGGCCGAATGGGCCGAGGTCTATCGCAAGGAAGCTGCATGAAAATTGAGAACCTGCTCCGCGCCGATATCTACGACGTGGCCAGCCGCGGCTGGCAGGAGCTGTCGCGCACCATGGACCGGGTCGCGGTGAACACGGATGGAGTGCGCAACTCCGGTCTGTTCGAGCACCTGGCTCCGCAGCCGGTGGCGGAATACGGCGTGCACGATGGCGCGCCGGATGCCTGGCGCCAGCATGGCGCCAGCCGCTTCTTCGCTGGGGCAGGGGACAGCCGCCTGGCCTCGACGTTCGCTCAACGCCTGCCGGAAGCGGTGCGACGCGCCGTGCATGCCGCCGATGCGCTCTGCGACCGCAGCTTCAACCTGCTGGGCCATCGCGCCCTGTTCACGGGCGACAACATCGATTGGCACCAGGACATGGTGTCAGGCCAGCGTGCGCCGCTGGTGCATTGGAGCCGGATAAACCCCCTGGATGCGGATGCGGTGGGGGACAGCAAGGTCACCTGGGAATTGAACCGCCACCAGTGGCTGGTGCACCTGGGCCAGGCCTACCGTCTCACGGGCGATGAGAAATACGCCCAGGTCTTCGCCGACAGCGTGCGGGATTGGATGGATTCCAATCCGGCGGGCATGGGCATCAACTGGGCCTCCAGCCTCGAGGTGTCCTACCGCCTCATCAGCTGGTGCTGGGCCCTGAACCTGTTCCGCGGTTCGCCGGCTCTCACGCCGGGACTCCACGCGGACCTGCTGGGCTGGCTGCGCGCCCATGCCGCCCATGTGGAACGCTACCTCTCGCACTATTTCTCGCCCAATACCCATCTCACGGGCGAGGCCCTGGGACTCTTCTACGCCGGCGTACTGTTCCCGGACCTGCCGCGGGCGCAACGCTGGCGCCGGCTCGGCTCGCGAATCCTGGTGCAGCAACTCTCACGCCAGGTGCATGCCGACGGCGTCTACTTCGAGCAGTCCACCTGCTACGAGCGCTATACCGTCGAGATCTACCTGCACTTCATGGTCCTGGCGACCCGCAACGGGATCTCGCTGCCGGATCAGGTGTCGGAGCGTGTCTGCAAGATGCTGGATCACCTGCTCGCGGTATGCCGGCCGGACGGCAGCATGCCCCAGGTGGGGGACTCCGACGGCGGGCGCGTCATGCCCCTGGCCCAGCGCCATGCCGACGACTGCAAGGACGTATTCTCCGTCGCCGCGGTGCTGTTCGGCCGCGGCGACTACGCCTGGGCCGCCGGTGGCTTGACCCCCGAAGTGGGTTGGCTCATGGGCAGCGCGGGCATCAAGGTGTTCGAGGCCTTGAAGGCCGAAGCACCGGAGCGCAATCCCTCGCAGCTCTATCCCCAGGGCGGGCAGGCCGTGATGCGCGGCAGCTGGGACCGCGATGCGCACCAGCTGCTGTTCGACACCGGCCCCCTGGGCTGCCGCATCAGCGGCGGCCATGGCCACGCGGATCTCCTGGCCATCCAGTGCAGCACCTATGGTCGGGCCCAGGTGGTGGACCCGGGTACCTATTGCTACACACCGAACCCCCACTGGCGCGACCACTTCCGCGCCAGCCAGGCCCACAGCACCGTGGTGGTCGACCACAAGAGCCAGGCTGTGCCGGTAGGGCCGTTCTCCTGGCGCGATCGCCCCACGGCGCAGCTCCGGCATTGGTCCGCGACGCCGATGTTCGATTACGCCGACGCCGAGCACCATGCCTATCGCCGTCTCAAGGATCCGGTGACCCACCGGCGCCGCGTGCTGTTCGTGAAACCCCACTACTGGGTGGTGGTGGACGATTTGAGCGCCGTGGACATCCATGAGATCGACGTCCTGTTCCAGTTCGCTCCGGGCCAGCTGCGGCTCGGCAAGGATAGCTGGGCCGTGAGCGCTGACGCCCAGGGCCGCGGCCTCGCGATCCGCGCCTTCTCCAGCGCGCCGCTGCATGCGGAAGTGCGCCAGGGCCAGGTGGAACCCATCCGCGGCTGGATATCGCCGGACTACGGCCTGCGGGTACCGGCACCCCAACTCAGCTATACCGCGGTGACCAAGTTGCCGCTGCGGGTGGTGTCCTTGCTGTTGCCCCAGGCCAGCGACGACCAGGACCTGCCGGCGGTGACCCTGGTGCAGAAAGACGGACATACCAGCCTCATCATCGACGGCGGTCGTGAGACGGTGCGGGTGGACGACAGGCAAGTGACGGTAGAACGGACCGGCGGCGTGAGCATCATGCCGCTTTCACCATCGTGAACAGGGAGTGACCAGATGTGCGGGATAGCGGGCATCCTCAGGATGGATTCTGACCAGGCAGTGGAATATTCGCGCCTGGATCGCATGCGCACGGCCATGCAGCATCGCGGGCCGGACGACAGTTGCGTGGTGGTACGGGGCCGGGCGGGACTCGCCCACAACCGGCTCTCCATCATCGACCTGGGCGGCGGCCAGCAGCCCATGACCGGCAGCGGATCCCACACCTGGATCAGCTACAACGGCGAGCTCTATAACTTCCGGGAGCTGCGCAAGGAACTGGAAGGCAAGGGCTGCCGCTTCGTCACCCAATCCGACACCGAGGTGGTGCTGCAGGCTTACCACGTCTATGGCGAGGATTGCGTGCGCCATCTGCGCGGCATGTTCGCCTTCGCCATCTGGGACCGGGACAGACAGAAGATGTTCCTGGCCCGCGACCGCATCGGCATCAAACCCCTGTACTACGCTGTGAACCAGGGCGAGTTGCTGTTCGCCTCCGAGATCAAGGGCATCCTGGCAGCGGGTGGTCTCAGACCCGAGCTCAACCGCGAGATACTGCCGGAGTACCTGGCGACCCGTTACGTTGCGGGCAGCGAGACCTTCTTCAAGGGCGTCTACAAGCTCCTGCCGGCCCATACCCTGACCTGGACGCCGGCCGAGGGCCTCCGCTACCACCGCTACTGGAGCCTGCCGGACCAGCTGGACGAGACCACCAGCTTCGAGGGCCACGTCCGCCAGGTGCGTGAGCGGCTCGAAGAAGCCGTGCAGAGCCACATGATCAGCGACGTGCCGGTGGGCCTGTTCCTCTCCGGTGGCATCGATTCCAGCGCCATCGCCGCCATCATGGCGCCCATGGCGTCGGAGCGGGTCAAGAGCTTCTCCGTGGGCTTCGCCGAGCACGGTTTCAATGAACTGAACTACGCACGCATGGTGGCGAAGGCCGTGGGCACCGAGCATCGGGACCTGCAGCTCACCGCCGGCGACTATTTCCGGCTGCTGCCGCGCATGCTCTGGCACGAAGACGAGCCCATCGCCTTCACCTCCAGCGTCTGCCTCTACGCGGTGTCGCGCCTCGCGGCGCAGCACGTGAAGGTGGTGCTGACCGGGGAGGGCGCCGATGAACTCTTCCTGGGCTACAACAAGTACCGCGTCACGGCGTGGAACGAACGCCTGGGCCGGCCCTATTGGGCCACGGTGCCGCGCGGCGTACGCGACGGCATCAGCCGCATGGTGCAGCGGTTCCCCCGCAAGCTGCGCCGCTATGCCGAACGCAGCTTCCTCGGCCCGGCGCCCGGCGTGCGCGGCATGTTCTATGAGAACTTCGCCGTGTTCCCCCAGCACATGCACCAGCGTCTGCTGGCCACGGCCAACGAGCGTGATCCCTATGTGGAAGGTCTGCGCCACTACAGCCAGGCACCCGGCGGCAGCCTGGAACGCATGAGCCACGCCGACATCCAGACCTACATGGTGGAATTGCTCATGAAGCAGGACCAGATGAGCATGGCAGCTTCCTTGGAGAGCCGCGTGCCGTTCCTGGACCATGAGTTCGTGGAATACGCCGCCGCCATCCCGGGCCGCCACAAGCTGCAGGGTTTCCAGACCAAGGCGGTGCTACGCGCGGCGGTGAAGGACATCCTGCCGAAAGAGATCCTCACCCGCGGCAAGATGGGTTTCCCCGTTCCCATGGGCCGCTGGCTGCGTGGCCGTTATGCGCCGCTGCTGGACGACCTGGTGCTGGGCGAACGCGCCCAAGCCCGTGGACTGTTCCAGCGCGACTATCTCGAGCAAGTGGTGGGCGAACATCGTAGCGGCGAGTCTGACCATGGCGAACGGCTGTGGTCTCTCATCAACCTTGAACTCTGGCAGCGCATGTTCGTCGATGGCGAGCAGCCGGATGCGGTCATGGGACCGGAGATCTTCCGGGCGGAACTGGGTTCCGTCGCCGCCTAATCCGGGGTTTCTCCTCCCCAGGATTGCGGGTATCACCGGATACCTCATGTCTGCGTCGGATGCGAGAGTGGTCGTTACGAGCCTCGGGTATCCACTCCCGGCGTTTCAACATAACCGATCCTCTCGAATCCAGGCAGCTAGGCGACATCAATGCGTATCTTGTGGGTCAAAGTTGGGGGTCTGTGGCCCACCAACACCGGCGGCCGGCTCCGCAGCTTCAACATCATCTCGGAACTCTCCAAGGAACATGAACTCTCGGTGTTCACCACCCACCTTCCGGGTGAGGATGGCGATGCCCTGAGACGCAATCTGCCGCAGTGCCGGCGGGTGGAGTCCTTCCCCTTCGCTGCACCCAAGTTCCGTGACCCGCGCTTTCCGCTGACCCTGGCCCGCTCCTGGTTCTCCACCATGCCGGTGGACATCTACAAGTACCGGGTGCCGGCCCTGCGCAAGGCCGTAGACGCGCTGCTGGCCTCCGGCGAGATCGACCTCTGCATCGCCGATTTCGTGGTCGCCGCCCCCAACGTGCCGCTGGACGGGCCGGTGCCGGTGATGTTCTTCTCCCACAACGTCGAATACCAGATCCTCAAGCGCCTGGCCGAGGCCCAGACCAATCCGGTAAAGCGCGCGCTACTCGGCATCGAATGGCGCAAGATGCGCCGCTATGAGGCCGCGGTGTGCCGCAAGGCCCGCCAGACCGTGGCGGTGTCCGCACATGACCGGGGCCTGCACCAGGCGGATGCCACGGAGGCGGTGATCCGCGACGTGCCCACCGGTGTCGACGTGGGTTACTTCAAGGCCAAGGGCACCCCGGAGGACCCGGCGGAGCTGGTGTTCACCGGCTCCATGGACTGGCATCCCAACGAGGATGCGATCCGCCACTTCATCTCCGAGATCCTCCCGGCTGTGCGCCGTGAGATGCCGCACGTGCGCCTGACGGTGGTGGGTCGCAATCCCACCGATGGCCTGCGCCGCGATGCGGAAGCGGCGGGGGTCAAGGTCACCGGCACCGTGGATGACGTGCGTCCCTATATAGATGCCGCCGCCGTCTACATCGTGCCGCTGCGCATCGGCGGTGGCACCCGCCTCAAGGTCTTCGAGGCTCTCTCCATGGGCAAGGCCGTGGTCTCCACCGGCGTGGGTGTGGAAGGCCTGCCCCTGGCCCCCGGCGAACACTACCTCAAGGCCGACGACCCGCAAGCTTTCGCTTCCGCAGTGGTGACCCTGCTGCGGGATCCCGAACGCCGCCATGCCCTGGGCGATGCGGGTCGCCAATTGACCCACCAGCGCTATGCCTGGCCCCAGGTGGCGCGGGAGTTCGGCGCGCATTGCGAGGCCGCCCGTGGATGAGCTGCACCGGCCCGGTGTGCCGCGGGTGGTGCTGATGTGCCACGAGGGCGACCGTATCGATATCCAGGGCCTCACGGCCTGGATCGCCAGCCAGATGGATCTGGTGGGCGTGATCAAGCTGCGGGAGCGACGCAGCCGCATGTGGCAGCGCATCCGCCGCGAGATCAAGCGTGTGGGCTTCTGGCGTTTCCTCGATGTATTGGCCTTCCGCATCTACTACCGTCTGGCCTGGTCGCACCACGATCGCGCCTGGATCGAGGCGGAAGTGGAGCGCCTGCGCAACCGTTATCGTGCCGATCCCAGCGGCGTCATGACCCTGGTCACCGAGGACCCCAACAGCCCGGCGGTGAAGGCATTCCTGCGCTGGATGCGGCCGGACATCATGCTGGCCCGCTGCAAGACCCTGCTGAAGCCCGAGATCTTCAGCATGCCGGCCCACGGCACATACGTGCTGCATCCCGGCATCTGCCCCGAGTACCGCAATGCCCACGGCTGCTTCTGGGCCCTGGTGAACCGCGACAAGCAGCGCGTCGGTATGACCCTGCTCAAGGTGGACACCGGCGTGGACACTGGTCCCATGCTGCTGCAGTGCTCATACGCCTACGATGAGATCAAAGAGTCCCACACGGTCATGCAATACCGGGTGGTGACCGAGAACCTGGATAGCATCGGCGAGAAATTGAAGGCCGCCTGGCGCGGCAAGGCCGAGCCCCTGCCGCTGCGCACGCGCAAGTCCGGCACCTGGGGCCAGCCCTGGCTCAGCGCCTACCTGCGCTGGAAACAGGCGGCACGGCAGGAGGCGGCACGGTGAGCCGTATGCTGTCGCTGCTGTTCCATGACGTATATGCCGCGGATCCGGCGGAGAGCGGTTTCGATGGCGAGATCGCGGCACGCTACAAGCTGCCGCTGCACGAGTTCAATGAGCAGGTGGTTCGTCTGGCCGAAGTGCTGGAGGCGGCGCCGGTCCTGGCGGGCCAGGAGCATGCGGACTTCGGCGTCCCGGTGGCCATCACCGTGGACGATGGCGGTCTCTCATACCATTCCCAGGTCGCGGATCTGCTGGAAGAGCAGGGCTGGCGCGGCCATTGCTTCATGCCCACCGCCTGGATCGGCCGCCCCGGCTTCCTGGAACGGCAGCACCTGCGCGACCTGCACCAGCGAGGCCACGTTTTCGGCAGCCACTCCGTGTCCCATCCGATGCGCTTCGCGGCCTGTAGCTACGCCGAGATGGTCCGGGAATGGCGTGACAGCCGTGCCGAGCTCGAAGACATCCTGGGCGCCCGGGTGCGTACCGCCTCGCTCCCCGGTGGCTATTACTCGAAGCAGGTGGCGGAGAGCGCCGCCGAGGCCGGCATCACCACGCTCTTCACTTCCGAGCCCGAGACCCGGGCACGTAACGTGCACGGCTGCACGGTGCTGGGCCGCTACACCATCCGCCGCGGTGACGGCCCGTCTTACCCGGCCCGCCTCGTGGCCCGCGCCTCGGTCGCGCGCCAGGCTGCCTGGTGCAAGTGGAACGCCAAGAAAGTATTGAAGGCCGCCTTGGGGGCTGGATACCCCAGGCTCACGGCCCGCCTCGCCCGTCTGGAGCGCGGCGCGAACAGCTTTAAGAACGGAATCTGAAAACACATCAGGAGAGATCGATGCGCATCAGCATATTCGGACTGGGATACGTCGGCTGTGTGAGCGCGGCCCGCCTCGCGGAAGCCGGCCACCAGGTCATCGGCGTGGACGTGAACCCCGAGAAGGTGGCCATGGTCAACGCGGGCGTCTCGCCCATCGTGGAACCGGGCCTCGAGTCGCTGCTGGCCTATACCGTCAGCACCGGCAAGCTCCGTGCCACCACCTCCAGCGCCGAGGGCATCGCCAATTCGGACCTGGCGCTCATCTGCGTCGGTACGCCGGGCTATGCCAACGGCCAGCTCAACGTGGATTTCCTGCGCGCCCTGTGCGTGGAGATCGGCCGTGACCTGCACCAGAAGGACCAGCCCTTCACGGTGGTGGTGCGCAGCACCGTGTTGCCGGGCACCCTGGAGGACGTGGTGCTGCCGGCCCTGCGCGCCAACGTGCAGCGCCGCCATCGCTCCCATATCAAGGTGGCGGTGAACCCGGAGTTCATCCGCGAAGGCACCGCCCTCAAGGACTTCCTGCACCCGCCCTTCACTCTGGTGGGTGCGGACGACGAGGCTACCGCGGCCGTGCTGCGTGAGGTCTATGCCAACGTGGAAGCGCCCTTCGTCCACACCAGCATCAAGACCGCCGAGATGATCAAGTACGCCTCCAACACCTACCACGCCCTCAAGGTGTGCTTCGCCAACGAGATGGGCGATGCCGCTCAGGCCTTCGGCGTGGATCCCCAGGAAGTCATGCGCATCTTCCGCATGGACAACAAGCTCAACGTCTCAGAGGCCTACCTCAAGCCCGGTTTCGCCTTCGGCGGCTCCTGCCTGCCCAAGGACATCCGCGCCTTGACCTATGCGGCGCGCAACGCCGACGTGGAGATGCCGCTCATCGGCCGCATCCTGGAGTCCAACGACGCGCAGATCCGCCGTGCCGTGGACGCCATCCTGGCCAGCCGCAAGCGCCGCATCGGCATCATCGGCCTGTCCTTCAAACCCGGTACCGACGACCTGCGTGAGAGCCCGATGGTGACGCTGGTGGAGACCCTCATCGGCAAGGGCCTGGACGTCAAGATCCTGGACCACAACGTGTCGGTGGCGAAGCTCACCGGTGCCAACCGCCGCTACATCGAAGAGGAGATCCCCCACGTGTCCTCGCTCATGTGCAGTGAGGCCGCCGACCTGCTCAACCACGCGGAACTGCTGGTGGTGGGCAACCCCGGCGAAGAGACCGACGCGGCCCTGGCCGCCGCGGATCCCTTCCTCGATGTCATCGACCTGACGCGCGGCATCGCCCGCCGTCCCGCAATCCAGAGCACACAGGTAGACGAGTCATGTCAGCCAATCTCCCAAGATCAATCCCTGGCGTCCTTCTCGCTGCCGGCCTCGCCGGGTCACTCCTGATGTCCCTGGGGTGGCGCGCGCAAGCGGCCACCCCCGCGGACAGCGGACATGCGCCGGAAGCGCCGCGCGCGTACGTGGATACCCGCTACGTGCCCGCCGCCGGCCATACCGTGCAGGTGCCGGCGGGCGGCGACCTGCAGGCTGCCGTGGACAAGGCCCAGCCGGGGGATACCCTGGTGTTGCAGGCGGGTGCCGTCTATACCGGCCCCATCACCTTGAAGCCGAAGCAGGGCGACGGCTGGATCACCCTCGAGTCCAGCGACCTGAAGCAACTGCCCCCGCAGGGCACCCGTGTCTCGCCCAAGGATGCGGCGCACATGCCCAAGGTGGAGGCGAGCTACGAGTCGGTGATCCGCACCGCTCCCGCCGCCGGCCACTACCGGATGGTGG
>DASXYJ010000210.1:0-6574 GCA_036502565.1 Gammaproteobacteria bacterium | reverse complement strand
TGCACGTGCACGCGGAGGACCGCGACCTCACCGGCCGGCTGGATGCAGGTCTCAGGCACACCTACCTGCGCGGACTCGAAGGCCGCGTCCCGGTCGCCGCGCTGGAACCCTGGCTGCCCACGCCGCCCGGCAGCGCCACCGGTTCCCTCGCTCTGCACCTCAAGGAACTCAGTTTGAAGGCTGGGCACATGGAGTCGGCGGAAGGTGCCGTGGACCTGGATGAAGCCGTTCTAAAATGGCCTGCCGCTGCCACCTTGGGCAGCTTCCACGCGGACTTGGCCCCTGGATCCGGCGGCGGCATCAAAGCCGTGATCGCAGACACCGCCAGCCCCCTCAAGCTGCAAGCCACCCTGGAATTGGGTGCCACAGGCGCCTACCACCTCTCAGGGGTTCTCGGACCCAAGGACCCCTCCGATCAAGCCACCCGTAACCTGCTGGCGGGCCTCGGCCGGCCGGACAGTACCGGCCAATATCCCTTCGATTTCAAAGGACAGTGGTAAGCCCGCTATCCCTTGATTTTCATTGACTTAGAGCATCCTCCTTAAGCATCATGTCCATTCGCCTGGGGCCTCGGGAGACGGCCCCTACGGCGTCATGTCGACTGAGGTAACCTGCCCAAGATGAAGCCCGAAAGCGCCCTCCACGCCGCTCCCGCAGGCGTGCTCTACAGTCTCATGGAGCAGACTGCGGGCTTCGTCGGCCAGGATTTCTTCCGCCAACTGGTGCGCAGCCTGGCGGCGGGCCTCGATACCGAATACGCCTTCGTCACCCACCGCGTGGCGGAAGACCCCAAGCGCCTCAAGCTCATCGCCGGCTGGCACGTGAACCACACCGCCGGGGGCCTGGGCGAGATCGAGATCCCCGGCACCCCTGCCGAGCGGGTCATGGCGGAAGGCCGCCTCTGGATCGAGGACGAGGCCGCCACCGCTTTCCCGGAAGACCGCTGGCTGCGCAAGCACGGTGTGCGCGCCTACTGCGCGGTGGCCATCGCCGGACCCGACGGCCAGTCCATCGGCCACCTCGGCATCATGTCCCGCCAGCCCTTCCAGGCCAACGACGAGCTCTTCGACGCACTCAAGCTCCTGGCGGCGCGTTGCGCCGCGGAGCTGCGCCGCCGCCGCCTCGATGAGGTGCAGCGCCTGGCGGCCGCCAAGTTCGCCACCGCCTTCCGCGCCGCGCCCGGCATCATCGCCATCTCGGAGCTCGAGACCGGCAAGTTCACGGATGTGAACGCCGCCGTGGAGCGCATGCTCGGCTTCAGTCCCGCGGAGGTCATCGGCCGTACCGCGTTGGAGCTGGGCTTCTGGGAGTATCCGGAGGAGCGCGAGGAGTTCCTGCAGGAGCTGCGCCTCAACGGCCGCATCAGCAACCGCGAAGCGCATTTCCTCACCCGCGGCGGCGAGCGCCGGCGCGGCCTGCTTTCCGCCGAGATGGTGGACATCGAAGGCAAGCCCTTCGCGCTCACCGCGATCCTGGACGTGACCGAATACCGCGCCGCGCTGGATGCCCTGCATCGCCGCGACGTCAGTTACCGCACCCTCTTCAACACCGGCGGCGACGCCATCCTGGTCTATCCCATCGGCGAAGACGGACGCATCGGCGGTCCCTTCATCGAGGCCAACGATACCGCCTGCACGCTGCTGGGCTACGCCCGCGACGAGTTCCTGGAGATCAGCCCCTCCAGCCTCATGGATGCGGAGAAGCTGCGCGAGCTCAACGAAGGCCTGCTCGCTGAGCAGGCGCTGCTGTCCGACACCACCCTGCGGGCCAAGGACGGCAGCAGCGTACCGGTGCGCATCCACGCACGCCTGCAGGTGCTGGACGGCATGCGCACCGTGCTGGCGGTGTGCCATGACCGGCGCGGCGACGACGCTTCCCAGGGCGAGGCGGTGCTGGACGTCGAGCGCCGCTACGCCAACATCTTCCAGCACGCCGTGGAAGGCATCTACCAGAGCACCCCGGACGGCCGCGTCATCCGCGCCAACAAGGCCCTGGCCCGCATCCTCGGCTATGCCTCGCCGGAGGAACTCCTGGCTTCCGATACCGACGTGGCACAACGCACCTACCTGCACCCGGAACAGCGCGCTGAGCTGACGCGCCTGGTGGAGAAGAACGGCTCCTATGCTGACCAGGAGTTCCAGATCACCCGCCGTGACGGCACCACCATCTGGGTCTCGGATAACTCGCGCGTGGTGCGTGACAAGTCGGGGAAGGTCGAATACTACGAAGGCACGCTGCAGGACATCTCGCCGCGTAAGCAGGCCGAAGAAGCCCTGGCCCAGTCCGAGGAGAAATACCGCACACTGGTGGACATGAGCCAGGATGGCGTGTTCCTGAGCTCCCACGGCGGCTTGGTCTACGTGAACAGCGCTTTCGCCACCATGCTGGGCTACAAGCCCGACGAGATGACCGGCATGTCATTCAGCTCGCTGATGGCGCCGGAGGACCGTCACTCCAGTAACGCTTTCGAGGAAGGCTACGTCTTGCACTCGGGACATGAGCTCCACGAGCTGCGCTTCATGCACCGTGACGAGAAGACCCGCATCGTGGCCGCGGTGACCGTGGCGCACGTCCCCTACCGCGGCTCACCCGCCGTCACCGGCACGGTACGCGACGTGACTGCCCAGAAGCGTTCCGAGCAGGAACTCCTGAAAGGCGCCTACCACGACGCGCTCACCGACCTGCCTAACCGCAGCTTCTTCATGGAGAAGCTGTCGCAGACCCTCGAACACGTGGGCAAGCGCAGCTCAGACCGCTTCGCGGTGCTGTTCCTGGACCTCGACCGCTTCAAGCTCATCAACGACAGCCTCGGCCACAGCTTCGGCGACCGGGTGCTGGTAGCCATCTCGCGGCGCCTGCGCACCTGCCTGCGCCCCGCCGACCTCATCGCCCGCTACGGTGGCGACGAGTTCACAATCCTGGTGGAGAACATCACCGGCCTCGACGACGCCACCGCGGTGGCGGACCGGGTGCACGAGGAGCTGGCCCGCGCCATCACCATCGACGGCCACGAGGTGTTCACCAACGCCAGCATCGGCATCGTCATCAACGCCCCCCACTACAAGCATCCGGACGAGATCCTGCGCGACGCCGACACCGCCATGTACCGCGCCAAGGCCGCTGGCAAGGCCGGTTACGTGGTGTTCGACGACGCCATGCACGAGAGCGCCAAGGCCAATCTCAAGCTCGAGACCGACCTGCGCCAGGGCCTGCAGCGCAGCGAGTTCCGGGTGTTCTATCAGCCGGTGATGGACATCACCTCCAACAAGCTGTCCGGTTTCGAGGCCCTGGTGCGCTGGGAACACCCCAGCCAGGGTCTGCTGGGCCCCGAGCATTTCCTGGCGGTGGCCGAGGAGACCGGGCTCATCATCCCCATCGGCTGGTGGGTGATGGAGACCGCCTGCGCGCAGTTCGCGGCCTGGAAGAAGAAGTTCAAGCATCTGGGCGAAGACGTCACCATGAGCGTGAACATCGCCAACCGGCAGTTCGCCCACTGGGTGCTGCCGCAGCGCGTGGCCCGGGTGCTGGACGTCACCGGCCTCAAGCCCAAGAACCTGTGCCTGGAGATCACCGAGACGGTGTTCATGGACAACCCGGCGCTGGCGGTGGAGACCATCGCGCGCCTGCGCACAGTGGGCGTGAACCTGCAGATGGACGACTTCGGCACCGGCTATTCGTCGCTCTCCGCGCTGCGCCGCTTCAAGATCGACACCCTGAAGATCGACCGCTCCTTCATCACCGGCATCGAGAAAGCCCGCGCCGACCGCGCCATCGTCCGCACCATCACGGTGCTGGCGGCGGACCTCGGTATGGACGTGGTGGCGGAAGGCATCGAGGATGCGCGCCAGGTGGAACTGCTGCGGGCCTTGGGCTGCCGCAAGGGCCAGGGTTACTTCTTCTCCAAACCCATGTCGGTGGCGGACTCCGAGAAATATCTCGCCGCCCTCGCTCCGCCGAAATAGCTCAGTCCCAACCTGCTTCTGCATAGTCTTTCAAGCGTTCCGCGCTGACAGGCTTCGTCATCAGACTGACGGCCGCCAGCACGATCAGGTTCGCCACAAGCCCGTAGATACCTTCATGCAGTGGCCAAGGTTTCAGCCCCGGCTGCAGCAGGAACAGCATGTTTACGGCGATACCGGCCACAAGTCCCGCGCCCGCACCGATGGCGGTGGCGCGCTGCCAGTAGAAGGCGGCGATCAGCAACGGGAAGATCTGGGCCACGCCGCCGTAAGACCCCAGCAACAGCGACACCAGCGAGATATGCGAGGCCACCGCGAAGTAGAAGGCCACGGCGGTGATGACCAGTATCAGGATGCGGATCAGCAGGCGTTCGCGCCTGTCGTCCAGCGGCTTGCCCAGCAGCGGCACGATGCCATCGCGCACGCCTACGGTACCGGCGGCATGCATGATGGCGTCGCCGGTATGCATGGAGGCCGCCAGGGTGCCCGCCGAGGCCAGGCCCACCAGCCAGGGCGAGAGACCCGCATGCTGCAGCATGAAGGGCAGCACCGTGTCCGCCGGCTTGATGCCGGGGAACATCAGCACCGCGCTGAAACCGATGATGAGCACCGGCACCATGAACACCTGCATGGTGGGATACATCACCACCATGAGCTTGATGCTGCGGTCGTCCTTGGCGGCCATGCTGCGCATGAAGAAGTGCGGCCAGCAGCAGAAGCCCAGCACCGAGACCAGGATCGCCGAGCTGTATCCCCACCAGTCCCAGGGCTGGCCGTCACCGCGCAGGCCTGGCGCCGTCAGCATCTCCGGATGCGCCGCAGCGATGGCATGGAACATGGGACCGATGCCGCCGTAGAACTTCCAGGGCAGGTACAGGCCGAACAGCCAGCCGATGCTCATCATGGCCAGCCCCATGAACACGCTGGTCCAGCTCACCCCCAGCATGCCGCTGTAGAGCACGTATATGGTCACGATGCCGTAGGCCAGCAGCGCGCCTTCCCATTCCGGCAACGCGCCGTGGCTCGCCACCGACAGGATGTAACCCACGCCCTTGATCTGCAGCGTGAGGTAGGGCACCAGGGCCGCGATGCTGAACAGGGCCACCATCACCTGCAGCGCGCGGCTGTCGAAGCGATGCCCCACGATCTCGGCCTGGGTGAAGAAGCCCAGCCGCGCTCCCAGGCGCCGCGCCCGCGGCCCCAGGAAGTAGAACGGGATCATGCCGAAGGCGCCGTAGGTCAGGATGTAGAAGGCCGCCGCCCCGCGTGAGTAGGTCCAGCCGGGCCCCCCCAGGAAAGCGAAGGACGAGAACACCGCCGCGCCCAGCACGAAGTACAGCAACAGGGTGTTGAGGCTGCGATCGCCGGCCACGTAACCCGCCACGCTGCGCGAGCTGAAGCGGCCCGGCAGTATCCCCAGCAGTAGCGCGACGACCAGGTACAAGAGGCAGGGGATGATCTCGACGGTCACCGCCCTTCTCCCCTGCCGGCGCGCATGTCGGCGCGGAAGGTCAATAACAAGGCGATGAATACCGCCACGATGCACAGGACCAGCCACACCAGCGAGAACGGCAGACCCAGCAGATAGGGCTCGATGTGATCGCCCAGGAGGTAGCCGGGCCAGATGGAGGCCACCAATGCCGCCAGCACCACGCCCAGCAGCAGCTTGTGCCGGCGCGCCGCGCCGCTCATGGTTTAGCGTCCGCGGCAGCCGTCACGCGGTTGCGGCCACCGCGCTTGGCCTCGTAGAGCGCGCGGTCCGCCTGGTTGACGAGGGCCGCCACGCTCTCGGTGTGGGCGCCTGCAGTGGCGACGCCGATGCTCACCGTGAGCTGGATGTCGCCCGCCGCCCCCGGGATCCGCAGTTGCTCGACGCTACGGCGCAGCCGCTCGGCGGTCTCCTGGGCCACGGCCGAAGAAGTCTCCGGCAGCAGCACCACCAGTTCCTCGCCGCCGTAGCGGCCAATCACGTCCAGCTGGCGCAGTCCCTGGCGGCAAGCCGTGGCCAGGGCGCGCAGCGTGCGGTCGCCGGCCTCATGGCCGTGGGTGTCGTTGATGGCCTTGAAGTGGTCGGCGTCGATGAGGAACACCGAGAGCTCGCGCCGGTAGCGCTGGCTGCGCAGGAACTCGCTCTCGGCACGCTCCATGAAATGCCGGCGGTTGTAGAGGCGCGTCAGGCCGTCGGTGGTGGCGAGATCCTCCAGGTCCTGGATGAGCTGGGCGTTGTCCAGCGCCATGCTCACCTGCTTGGCCATGGCCGAAGCCACTTCCATCTGCTGGCTGTTCAGCGGACGGTTGGGCCGGCCCACCAGCAACAGGCGGAAACCGCTGCTGGACTGGATCGGTACCGCCAGGTAGTGATGCCGGCCCGGTTTGGCTCCCCCCGAGAGCGCCGCGGCGTCCTCCGGACTCAGCAGCAAGGCCTTGGGAGCCTGGCGCAGCCGCGCCACCGTGCGCGGCTGCTGCTGCGGCCAGTGCTCCAGGTAGGCCTGTTCGCCGGCGCTGATGCCACGGGAAGCCAGGAGCTGCAGTTCACCCGCCCGTTCCACGTAGAACAGGGCCTGCTCGTAGTCGATGAAGTTGGTGAGCGTATCGATGAGGTGCTCGGCGATGGC
>DASXYJ010000209.1:0-11291 GCA_036502565.1 Gammaproteobacteria bacterium | reverse complement strand
CCAGGGTCTGGATGATTTTCACGCAGGAGAAAAGGGACATGATCAAGACCTCCATGCTCGCCCCCCTGATGTTCCTGGCCGCCGCCGCGGCCCAAGCCGAAACCCCCGCTACCGGGCCCATCACCCTCGAAGTGGACCTGCGGGAAGCGGGCCGCCAGCTGTTCCACGGCCACGAGGTGATCCCGGTGCAACCGGGCGCCCTGACCCTCTATTACCCCAAGTGGATCCCCGGCGAGCATTCGCCCAGCGGTCCGCTGGAGAACCTGGCGGGCCTCAAGCTCAGCGCCGGCGGCAAGCCGCTGGCCTGGCGCCGTGACCTGAAGGAGATGTGGGCCATCCACGTCGACGTGCCACAGGGCGTCTCCAGCCTCGATGTGACTTTCGATTTCCTGTCGCCGTCCAACGGCGGCGAGTTCGGCCAGAGCGTGTCGGCGACGCCTGACATCGCCGACCTGGAATGGAACCAGGTGCTGCTGTATCCGGCGGGCGCCGCGTCCAAGGACATCGGCTTCCAGCCCAGCGTGAAGCTGCCGACGGGTTGGAAGTTCGCCACCGCCCTGGAGACCGCCTCCAGCGACGCCGGCGGCGCCCGCTTCAAGACGGTGTCCCTGGAGAACCTAGTGGATTCGCCGCTCATCGCCGGCAGCCACTTCCGCCGCATCGACATCGGCATGGACGACAAGGTGCCGGTGCACCTGAACCTGGTGGCGGACACGGACGAGGACCTGGACATCAACCCCAAACAGGTCGAGGCCATGAAGGGCCTGGTGAAGCAGGCGAACCTGCTGTTCGGCTCGCACCACTATTCGCACTACGACTTCCTGTTCACGCTCTCGGAGAACACCGGTCATTTCGGCCTGGAGCACCACCAGTCCAGCGACGACAGGAGCTGGGCCCAGGTGTTCACGGACCCGGACACGGCGCTCATCGGCACGCATCTCCTGCCGCATGAGTACGTGCACTCCTGGAACGGCAAGTTCCGCCGTCCGGCGGGCCTCGTCACCCCGGACTTCGACAGCCAGCCCATGCAGGGCGACCTGCTGTGGGTCTACGAGGGCCTCACCGAGTACTTCGGCAACGTGCTGACCGCGCGCAGCGGCGCCATCGACGCGGCGCAGTACAAGGAGATGCTGGCGGCGGACGCGGCCAAC
This sequence comes from Gammaproteobacteria bacterium, assembly GCA_036502565.1. Lineage (GTDB taxonomy): Bacteria > Pseudomonadota > Gammaproteobacteria > Natronospirales > REEB76 > DASUBN01. The sequence continues at coordinate 10,140 of DASXYJ010000209.1, read as the reverse complement.
ATGGACCACCGCCCCGGCCGCAGCTGGCGCCCCTTGCAGGACACCGCCGACGAGGCGCAGATCCTCTACTACACCCCGCAGGAGTGGCAGACCTGGCGCCGCCGCACCGACTTCTACACCGAGGGTGAGCTGTTGTGGCTGGACGTGGACACCAAGATCCGCGAACTCTCCGGCGGCAAGAAGTCCATGGATGATTTCGCCCATGCCTTCTACGGCATGGAGAGCGGCAGCTACGTGGTGCACCCCTACAGCTTCGACGATCTGGTGACCACGCTGAAGGGCGTTCAGGACTACGACTGGGCAGCTTTCCTGCATGAGCGGCTCGATACCACCAAGGTGGGTGCGCCGCTCGACGGCATCACCCGCGGCGGCTACCAGCTCGGCTACACCGACACCCCCACCGAGTACTTCAAGGCGGTGGAGAAGGTGCGCAAGAGCCTGAACTTCATGTACTCCATCGGCCTGCAGATCGGCATGGGCGAACACAACCGTGGCGAGGTGCAGGACGTGCTGTGGAACGGCCCGGCCTTCAAGGCCGGCGTGGGTCCGGGCATGAAGCTGGTGGCGGTGAACGGCCGCGCCTTCGACGCGGACAAGACGGTGCTGGCCGACGCCATCAAGGCGGCCAAGGGCGGCAAGGCGCCCATCAAGCTCCTGTTCCGCCAGCAGGACACCTATCTGAGCTTCGACGTGGACTACCACGAGGGTCTGAAGTATCCGGTGCTGACGCCCATCGCGGGCAAGACGCCTTACCTCGATGCCATCATCGCGGCGCGCTGACGGCATGAGGACTAACGTGAGGCAAGCTACGATGACCGTACGTCGTCGGGTAGCCATCTGCTACCTGGCGGCGGGCTTGCTCCTCTGCGCGTCTGCTTGTGCCGATGATCTGGCCGATGGTGAAACCGCATTCAAGGATGCGGACTACAAGACTGCCGTGGACAAATTCAGACCCTTGGCGGAGAAGGGAAATCCTGTCGCTGAATACTATCTTGGGTTGTTCTATGAGCGGGGTTGGGGTGTAAGTCGAGACCTCAACCAGGCCTTGGCTTGGTATGGCAAGGCGGCAGACCAAGGGGATGTACCTGCGGAGGCCAACCTGGGTCTCATGTACCTTGATGGCGCCGGTGTGGCGCAGAACTATGATGTCGCCTTGAAATTGTTGACCAAGGCAGCCGATCAGGGCCAGCCCATTGCGGCGTACAACGTCGGACAGATGTATTACCAAGGTCGCGGCGTCGCGAAGGATATGGCTATCGCCGCATCTTGGTACCGGAAGGCAGCTGACAAAAGCTTCCCGCCTGCAGAGGATACATTGGGTTTCATGTATGCCAATGGATTGGGCGTCAAAACTGATACTGAGAGTGCACTGGCCTGGATGCGGAAATCAGCTGAGGCCGGATATGCGGACGCTCAATATTATCTCGGTACTCAGTATCTGAATGGAAACATTGTGGCGAAAGATAGTGCACAAGCGGTGGAGTGGCTTACGAAGGCGTCAGACCAAGGGCTGGTCGAGGCAGAGACCGCGCTGGCGATGATGTATAAACGCGGCGATGGTGTACAACAAGACTACCCGAGAGCCGTCGCGCTGCTCACCCGTGCTGCCAACCAGGGTCATGCGCAAGCCGAATCCATACTGGGAGACATGTACTTAGACGGATCGGGTGTTGCGCAGGATCCGTCCGCCGCTGCGGCGCTATATCAGAAAGCCGCAGATCAGAACGATCCGAGAGCCGAATATGCGCTTGGATGGATGTATGCAAAAGGCCAAGGAATGCCGAAGGACGCCGGGCGCGCCATCGGCTTGCTCACGCGAGCTGCCCAAGCGGGTGATGCCAAGGGTGAGGCGGCTCTGGGTGTTATGTACGCCAACGGTAATGGCATCGCTCGCGATGACTCCCAGGCGTTCAGCTGGTTTCAGAAGGCAGCTGATCAAGGTGAAGCGACAGCGCAATACTTCCTGGGCGTCAGTTTCGAGCTGGGGCGCGGGGTCAAATCAGACATCAAGCAGGCCGAACATTGGTATTCGCTGGCGGCGCAGCAGCAGTTCGGTCCTGCACAAAAAGCTTTGGAACGGCTCGGGACAGACGGCAGCGGCAACATCCACTAGTCCTGGGTGCGCGACCTTGGGAGCGCCAAACCACATGAAGATGAAGACAGGAGCCCCGGTTCGTGAGACACGGGGCTTTTTTTGCGGGAGCTAAGGGGCCCGGAACAGGCCGAGGGCAGTGTAGATCGCGACCATGACTACGCCGATGGCGATCATGGTCAGGCCGCGCTTGAACTCACGCTTGATGAGGGCGATGAGGCCGATCAGGATGCCCCAACCGGGGATGATCACGCTGAGCGCGATGTCGCCGATGGTGGCTTTCTGCAGCCTGGATTTGGCCGGCGCTGACCCCTGGAGCATGGTCTCTGGCTGATTCATGGCAGCTCCCAAGTGGCTTCCCCCGGCTGATTATGCCTCAGGCTTCCCGGAGCGGCGCCAGCGCTTGAGCGGCAGGTCGAGGAGGCGCTCGGCCACGGCGTCGCTCTCGTAGTGCGCGAGCAGGGCCTTCACCACGTCGAAGCGCGTGAGCATGCCGATCAGACGGCGCTCGGCGTCGTCGCTCACCACCGGCAGGCGGTCGAGCTTGTCGAGGGCCATGCGTGCCGCGACCTCCTGACCGGTCTCGTCGGGGGTGGCGAACACGGGCGTGGTGTCCTTCAGGCACTGCGCCAGGGTCGCGACCGGATCGGCTTCGCAGTACTTCTGGATCTCGGTGCGGGTGACGAGGCCCAGCAGGCGGCCGGAGGCGTCGGCCACCGGGTAAGCGCGGAAGCGCTGGGTGGCGATGTCGAAGTAGCTGTCGCGGGCCTGCGGGGCGGTGAGGCCGGCGGGGATGCTCTGCACCTCGGCGCTCATGATGTCGCGGACGAAGAGCGTGCCGAGCGGGTCGACGCCGTATTCGCGGAACACGTGCAGGCCGCGGCGCGCGACCTTCTCCGTGAGTATCGAGCGCTTCATGACGATGACGCTGAAGGCGTGGGCCACCACGCAGGCCACCAGCAGCGGACCCAGGCTGCTGACGTCGTGGGTCAGCTCCAGTGCAAACACGATGGCGGTGAGCGGCGAACGCATGGTGCCGGCGATCATGGCGGCCATGCTCACCAGCGGCCAGATCAACGGGCTCGCCCCCGGCAGGAAGGTGCTCTCCATGACGCCGAGGCCGGCGCCCATGATGAGCAGGGGCGCGAGCACGCCGCCGGAGGTGCCGGACCCCAGGGACACCGCCCATATCACCAGCTTGACCGAGAGCAGCAGGAGGGCGGTGATGACCAAGTAGTGCCCGGCGAGCAGGTCGCGGATCACGTCGTAGCCGACGCCCAGCGCATGGGGCTGGTAGTGGCCGCCGATGCCGACCACGATGCCGCCGATGGCGGGCCACCACATCCAGTGGATCGGCAGCTTGCGGAACAGGTCCTCGCAGGCATACACGGTGATGGTGAGCAGGGCGGAGAGCATGGCCGCGAGCAGGCCGCAGGCCACCGCCGAGAGCAGCCCCAGGTCGCTGACCCACAGGCCCGCGGGCACCGGGAACAGCGCGCCGTCGCCGAGGAGATAGGGACGCAGGCCGGCAGCCACGGCGGCGGCGAGCGCCACCGGTATCAGGCTGCGGGGGCGCAGCTCGAACAGCAGCAGTTCCACCGACAGCAGCACCGCCGCGATGGGGGTGTTGAAGGTGGCGGCCATGCCGGCGGCGGCGCCCGCCACCAGCAGGGTGCGGCGCTCGTTGGCGGTGAGGGTGAAGATCATGGCGACGATGGAGCCCACGGCGCCGCCGGTCATGATGATGGGGCCTTCGGCGCCGAAGGGGCCGCCGGAGCCGATGACCACCGCCGAGGACAGCGGTTTCAGCACCGCGATCTTCGGCTGCATGATGCTCTTGCCGAAGAGGATGGCTTCCAGGGCCTCGGGGATGCCGTGGCCGCGGATGCGCTCCGAGCCATAGCGCGCCATGACGCCGACCACCAGGCCGCCGACGGCGGGGGCGAACAGCGCCCAGGTACCGAGGTGCGCGTCGGCCGGGGAGACGAAGCTCCAGGCGAAGCGGTGGTAGTAGAAGAGGTTGGTGAAGAGGCCGATGAGGTGGAACAGGATCCAGGCCACCACCGCACCGATCGCGCCGACGAACAGCGCGATGGCCGAGATCGCCAGCAGGCGCGGCTGCGCGGCGAAATCGCGTTTGTTGTTTTCTATCATCTGTGCGATATGCCTGTGGAGACCCAGCGCGGTGCAGAGTGAGGCAGGCCGATGCCACGCGCAAGCGCGGCACCGGCCCGCGGGTCAAATCAGCGGCGGCGTCTACCCGGACGCCCCAACCAGCCGGTCTCCACCACCGACTCCTCGGTCATGCGCCGCTGGCGCACTTCCAGGATGGGCGTGCGGCCGAGATAGCCGAGCAGCTTCTGCGGGTCCTGGGGGTCCACCACCGGCAGGCGGCCGATGCCGCGCCGCAGCATCTTCTCGGCGGCGTCGTGCAGGGTCTCGTCCGGATACGCCACCACCAGGTTGCGGCTGCCGACCTTGAGCAGCGGCGTGGCGGGGTCGGCGTCGCTCTCCAGGGCGCGCAGGATGTCGCCGCGGGTGATGATGCCGGCCAGCTCGCCGGCCGGGTCCAGCAGCGGGTAGGCGCTGTGGCGCGCCACGGTGCGGTCGTGGCGGGCGAGGCGCGCGGTGAGCTCGCCCAGGGGCATGGCGCCGTCCAGCACCGGCGGCTTCTTGTCCATGACCTCGCCCACCTGCACCTGGTGCAGCACGTCCACCTCGTATTCCAGGTGCACCTTGAGGCCGCGGCGCACCAGCTTCTCGGTCATGATGGATTCCTTCAGGAACAGCTGCGCGATGGCGTTGGCGATGACGCACACCAGCATCAGCGGCAGCACCGCATCGTAGTCGCGGGTGATCTCGAAGGCGAAGATGATGAAGGCGAAGGTGGCGCGGGAGGCAGCGGCGAACACCGCGGCCATGCCGGTGAGGGCATAGGCCGCCGGGTCCAGGTGCGCCCCGGGGATCACCAGGTTCACGGCGATGGCGAACACCGCGCCCAGGGCCGCGCCGCCGATGAACATCGGCGCCAGGAGGCCGCCGGAGGTGCCGGAGCCGAGCGAGATGAGCAGCGCCACGGTCTTGAATATCAGCAGGGACAGCAGCACGCCCAGGGTGAGATGGTTGGTGAGGATGTCGGAGAGGGTACCGTAACCGACGCCCAGCACCCGCGGCACGAAGTAGCCGATGACGCCGAGGCCTAGGGCGCCGATGGCCGGCCACCACATCTGGTCCACCGGCAGCTTCTCGAACTGATCCTCGATCCAGTACAGGGAGCGGCTCACCACCGTGGCCATGAGGCCGCAGATGACGCCCAGCACCAGGTAATAGGGCACGCCGCTGGCGATGTCGAAATGCGGCGTGCCGACGCTGAACATGGGGCCGGGGCCGATCAGCACCACGTGCACGGTGGTAGCAAGAGTCGTGGCGATGACCAGCGGGATGAAGGAGCGGGAGCGGAACTCGAACAACAGCAGTTCGATGGCGAAGATCACGCCGGCGATGGGCGTGCTGAAGGTCGCGGCCATGCCGGCGGCGGCGCCGCAGCCCAAGAGCACCTTGCGCTCCGCGGCGGTCATGTGCAGGAACTGGCCGAAGATCGACCCTAAGGCCCCGCCGGTCTGGATGATGGGGCCTTCCGCGCCGAAGGGTCCGCCGGTGCCGATGGCCACGGCGGCGGAGAGCGGCTTCAGGATCGCCACGCGCGGCGCGATGCGGCTCTTGTTGATGATGATGGCTTCGATGGCCTCGGGGATGCCGTGGCCGCGGATCTTGGAACTGCCGTACTTGGCCATGATGCCGACCACGAGGCCGCCCAGGGCCGGCACCACGATCACCCACAGGCCCAACGGGTTGCTGGTGATGGTGGGCAGCACGTCGGAGAGCTTGTGGTAGAACACCAGGTTGCTGCAGATGGCGATCAGCGAATACAGCGCGTAGGCGGCGAGCCCCGCCACCACGCCGATGAGGCCGGCGAAGGCGGACATCAGCAACAGGCGCAGGCCGTCAGGCCCCGGACGATAACGGCTGGGACGCGCGGCTTTCTCTCTCACGGCGGGCATGCAGATCCTCTTCGATGGATGCGGTTGAACGGATTTCAGGAGCGGCGTATGATATATCGCACTGCGATATAACGCAATGAGGGGAGGAGCCCTGATGGACACCAGAACAATGGACGTAAGCGAAGCCGATTACCTCACGCTGGCGGCGTTCCGCGCCGCGCTGCGCAAGTTCCTGCGCACCAGCGAGGAGATCGCCCACGGGCTCGACCTCACGCCGCAGAAGCACCAGGCCATGCTCGCAGTGCGCGGCTTCCCCGGCGACGCACCTCCCACCATCGGCGAGCTCGCGGCCAAGCTGCACGTGCGCCACAACAGCGCCGTGGGCCTCATCACGCGCATCGAGAAAGAGGGCTACGTCAAGCGCGAGAAGTCCAAGGTCGACCAGCGCCGCATGCACGTGCGCCTCACGCCCAAGGGCCACGCGCTGCTGGACAAGCTCACGGAAGCCCACCGTACCGAGCTGCGGCACATCGGCCCCGAGATCACGCGGCTGCTGAAGGAGCTGACGCGCTAAGAAGGCTTGCAGGGGTTAAAGCCCATCAGCGCTAGATTGTGGATAGGTAAACCTCTCGTTTCTGCGGGTTAGGGAAACCAGCATGAAAAGCGTCCTGGCACTCTTCATCCTAGTCACCGGTATATCAGCCGTTTGGGCGGATGATGCCGCGCCTCAATCCAGAGAGCCGGACCACGTAAGCCAACTCAAATGGCTAGATTCTGCTGACCCCGACAAGATGCTGCAGTCGGATATTAAAGCTGGAAACTTCAGGTTTTTCGTGGTCTGCGGTCTTGGTTGCGAGACAGTGGGCGTTGCAAGCCCGGTTCAGTGTTATCCGTTAGCGAAGCTCCAGCGGATGGCTGGTACCGCCGATGCTCTGGATTCCGACGAGGACGGGCGCTATCAGGACAAAGCAATGCGGTTTGCTATCCGGTACAACGTCCAGGCAGCCGAGTATTTATCAAAGCATGGAATGACGGATTGTGTCGCCGGAGAAAGCTGGTCAGGTGCCCGGTCTGCTATGGAGAAGAGGCTCGCCGATCAAGACGTGACTGGAGATTCCGCAGATATTTCATACAGCAGACAGACCCGTAAGTTTCGCCTTGTTGCCCGACTATCTCCCGAAAATCGCAATGAAAATATCGAGAGACAATTCTGTAGGATTGCATTGGAATACCATCTCAGCGGCAGGGTGATCATAGAGATATATGACCGCAAGACCTCTGCCCCTATATCTAGCATTGAATGTAGATACGGAGAGGTGTTGCCGAGCGATTGGAAGCCAGTGCCTAGCGACTATCCAGAGGATGATTAACAAGTCAGGGTGACAGGGCGAGGAGGCGTAGCCTCCGAGAAAAGGGCTCTGACCTCTTTAATTTTTTAAGAAAAATAATTTATGGAACGCGCAATACTCCCGCGGCCGTTAGGCCAACATGTTTGGTGTACCGAATGTGGCGAACCTCTTCGGGAAGTGAAGTGCGCGGATCCGTTCGCAGTATGTCTAGTCTGCAATTCAAACCACCGTCAGTTCTTTCTTCCAAAATCTCCGGATATGCAGGCTTCCGGCAAGGCCGAATCGCTCAGCCTGCCGAGTCTGGAAAATGCGAGCGTTCTTGACGTTGCGACGTTCTGGCTAGGGGATGTGCATGTGCGTATTCACCTCAATGAGCAGCTTGCAGAATTGCTGAGATACATTGTCGAAGATGTTAGAGATGGCTACAAACCTGGTGGATCTCATGAGTTCAATTTCTGCCCCATATGTAGAGAGAGGCTAGAGGAGTATGAGCAACCTGATATATGGATTCGGGGGCTCAAATGTCAGAACGATCACGAATTTGGTGAGCGCGGAGTCCGGTTGCGCGGGCGTGTCGACGGAGCAGACATTGACGTGTGCGCAGAGTTTGAGGAATGTACCGTAAGGCAACTGATTGAAGCTTGGGTGAAGAGTGACGATCAAAGCGCGCGCTGGCTAAGACCACAGCTGCATGAGTCGGTTATGCGAGTTTTCAAGGCGTATGCGGCGGACGCAGCTCTTTGAGCTCAGCAGCCCTCCGTACACAAATGTCGGGGTGACAGGGCGAGGAGGCGAAGCCTCCGAGCGGGCAGGCAGGACGCCTGCCCTGGATTTTCGTGTTTGGCAGGACAGCCAAACGCGAAAATGAACCTAGCGGCCCCTACGTTTAAATAGGTGCCGCAGGGTCTAAAAGAACTAAGGGTACAAACTGACGGGAAAAGGCTTTATTGGTCGGGGTGACAGGATTTGAACCTGCGGCCCCTACGTCCCGAACGTAGTGCTCTACCAGGCTGAGCTACACCCCGAAAGCAGGCCGCGTACTATACGGGAAGCCCCCCGGCCTTTCAATCCAGCGCCCCCGCGGGCTCCCCGGCACGCCCGTGCCACATCTGTCTTACACTGTTTTACATAGGCCGGCGGCGCCGTCGCGGGCCTGTTACGGACGGTGTCCATGAGCGCGACTGATATCCGACTCAGATACGCGAGCGGTAGTGCCGTCTGCCATAGGCCGGCGCCAGGCCGGTCACGGGCTTGTCCATGAGCGCGACGGACATCAGGTCGGGATCCGCGACCCGCAGCGCCAGCTGGCGCTGGCGCCCCCTGTCCATGCTGAGCCTCTCGCCGCGGACCGGCTATCCCGGTTTCGTGCTGACCTGTCTGTGGATCGCGCTGATCGTGCTCTGTATCTGGTGGCCGCTGGGCGACAACGGCCTGATCCCGCGCGGCGCGGGCTTCACCTGGAACCGCTGGGACCTGCCTTTCTTCAACACCGTGCTGGTGATGCACTTCTACCTGCCCTGGACCGTGGCGGTGTGCCTGGGGATGTGGCTGGGTTTCGAGTGGGGCGCGGTGGTGGCCTACCTCGCCACGCTGTTCAGCACCCTATATAAGGACATGCCCCCAGAGATCGCGGTGGGCAACGCGCTGCATAACCCGCTGGCCATCGCCACCTACTTCCTCTTCTACTGCAACTACCACGGCGACTACACCCTGCGCAGCTGGCGCTCCTGGGGCTGGTTCGCCCTGGCCTCCCTGGCGGCGGCGTTCGTGAGCTCGCTCGGCTCCTTCATCTCGGAGTTCACCGGCACGGCGCTGGTGGGCGGCGGCGACCTCTTGCAGGCCTGGCTGGGCTGGGTGCCCAACGCCTTCCTGCTCTCGATGCTCACGGTGGCGCCGCTGATCTGGCTGTTCTCGCCCGGCATCGAGCGGCTGAAGGTCCGCTACTTCCGCGTGGCCCTCTCGAACCCCTATTCGCCGCGCGAGCTGGTGCTGGCGGCGAGCATGTTCGCCATCATGCTGGTGCTGTTCCTGCTGGTGGACGACCAGTGGGTGGCGCACCGGGCCTCGACCTTGCTGCAGATGCAGCTGCCGGAAGCGGTGCACAAGGTGATCCAGAGCGAGGTCGGCACCCAGCGGGTGGCGGTGTGGGTGCTGGCGCTGCTGCTGGCGATCATCTGCCTGGGGGGCGTGTTCTTCACCAGCCGCTGGGCGCAGCGCCTGCGGCTGCGCATGGACAGCGAGACCCGCGAGGCGCGCGCCGCGCTGCGCCGCAGCGAGTCGAACTTCCGCAACTTCTTCGAGAACAACCCGGCGCCGATGCTGCTCTATGACCGCGACAGCGGCGAGTACGTGGACGTGAACCAGGCGGCGGTGGAGCGCTACGGCTACACCCGCAGCGAGTTCCTGGGACTCACGGTCTTCGACATCCGCCCGCCCGAGGACCTGCCCAAGCTGCGCGCCGCCATGCGCGACCCTTCCTACCGGAGCCTGGACTACCGCCACCAGGGCGAGTGGCGGCACCTAACCAAGACCGGCGAGATCATGTACGTGGACGTGCGCGTCAGCTCGCTGGTGATCGACAACCGGGCGCTCAACCTGGTGCTGGTCTACGACGTGTCGCACCGCAAGCTGGCCCAGGCGGCGGTGGAGCGGCGCGCGCGGGAGCTGCAATCCCTGGCGGCCTCGTCGCTGCAGATCG
>DASXYJ010000208.1:0-2021 GCA_036502565.1 Gammaproteobacteria bacterium | reverse complement strand
AGGTCTCGTAGGCTCCGGGCTTGCCGCCGGCGAAGGGTAGGAAGTCCACCCGGTATCCGGCTTGCGGCAAAGGCTTGCGATTCCAGGAACCGTGGAAGCTGACGAAGATGCCGCCCTGATAGCGGACCGGGAACTGTTTGCCGCTGTAGCGCAATAGCGCCTCCGGCGCCCAGTGGCCGGGGAAGGCGGCGATGGGCTGGCCGTACTTGGCGCAGTCCCCCTGCTTCTTGCCGTCGCCGCCGTACTCCGGCGCCAGCAGCTTCTTCCTCTGGAACTGGTCGTAGTAGCAGTAAGGCCAGCCGAAGTCGCTGCCCTGCTCCACCCGGAACATCTCCTCCGCCGGCAGCTCGGCGCTCTGTTCTTTGGTGAAGGACTTGGGCCAATTGTCCGCTAAGTCATCACGTCCCATCTGCACCACATACAGCGCATGCTCGCTGTCGAACCAGCTGACAGCCACGGCGTTGCGGATGCCGGTGGCGTAGTGCAGGCCGTCCTGCGGGAAATGCTGGCCGGTCTTGTCGGCGTCGAAACGCCAGATGCCCCCGTGGCCGTCCAACAGCGGACAGGGTGTCTCACCCCAGGAGCCGGCGGCCCGGTCGTCCTTCTGGCAGGCATTGGACGGCGCGCCCACGTTCACGAACAGCTGCCCGTCCCCATCGACGGCGATGCTCTTGGCGGCATGCTGGTCCTGCACCGGGAAACCGCTCACCACCGTCTCGGGCCTGGAATCCGCCGCCACCGGCAGCTTGTAGCGCAACACTGAAGTGGGGGTGGCGAAGTAGAGATAAGCGCCGTGCAGCGCGATGCCGCTGCCGCCCTGGTCGCCGAAGCGCAGCACTTGGTCGGCGTGGCCTTGGCCCGTGCTGTCGCGCAAGGCGACGATCGAACCACCCTTGTTGGCTGACTGCAGCGCCACATAGAGCACGCCATCGGCCGCCGCCACCATGTGGCGCGCGGTGCCGAGGTCGTCGGCGAACACCGTGGCGCAGAAACCTGCCGGCAGGGTGATGCCGGTGTCCTTGTCGCAGACCGGCTGGGCCGCTTGCACTCTCCCCGCCAGCGTCAGCGCGGCGAGACAGAAGAGCGCACGGGTGAAGGACATGGTCAGTTGATGCTGAAGGCGTTCAGCGTGGAACGGTAGACGCTGGGGAAGAGCTGGCTGGCGGTGGGCGGGCCTTCCGCCATGGAGCTGCCGTTATCGGCGCCCTGGCCCGGACCGGTGGTATTGAACACCGTGAAACCGCCCATCACCTCGTACTGGCCCGTGGTCAAGGTGCCGGGGTTGACCGGCACCACGGGTACCTGGGCACCGTTGTCGTCGGTCTGGTTCCAGGTGATGGTGATGGTCTTGGTCTCGAAGGCGGCGAAGTCCATCTCGTTGAAGCCTGAACCGCTGCTGGAGGGCACGCTCAGGCTGCTGGCGTCGAAAGCGCAGGCCGCGGTGGTAGTCGTGGTGGTGGTGGCCGGATTGTCGCAGTTCCACACCACCGTGGCGGTACCCGCATCCACCACCGCGACGTTCAGGAGTTCATCGCTGTTGAAGAACAGCGACTGGGGCTGATCGGTGCGGTTGCGGATGGTGAGCACGAACTCGATCGGAGTGCCCTGGCCGAAGGCGGCGCTGGCCTGGCCGCTGGAGTTCTGCACCGTGAGGGTGGTGACGAACTGCGGCGCATCGGAGTCGTTGTTCTTGCTGCAGTTGGAGGCGCCGAGCAGCAGCATGACTGCGGCGATACCGAAGAGGAGACGGATCAGGCGGCGCATGTATAAGTGGCTCCGTGTACTCAAGGCTCGATGGTGAAGGTCGCGGGACCCGATATGAACGGGCTGCGGGCATCCGACGCGGACGGCTTGGCCACCTCGCAGCCGGAGGAACCGATGCACAGTGTGCCGCCTCCCGCCAGGTAGCGCCCCGGTGCCACCAGGTGCGTGCCGGTCTCGTCCATCTGATTCCACTTGAAGGTCGTGTCGATCTTCTGTCCTGCATGCAGTGTGACCATCTGGGTGCCCGTGCGGGGACA
>DASXYJ010000207.1:0-6531 GCA_036502565.1 Gammaproteobacteria bacterium | reverse complement strand
AACAGGAAGGCGCCGGCCGAGGCGTGGCCGGTGACCGCGGTCCATCCCAGCAGCGGCGGCGCGGCGCCGGCAGCCCCGCCGATGACGATGTTCTGGGGCGAGGCGCGCTTCAGGAACACGGTGTAGATGACCGCGTAGCCGATGAGCGAGAAGAAGGTCAGCACCGCCGTGAGGGTGTTCACCAGGGCGGTGAGGATGAGCATGGAGAGCATGGTGAGGGTGAGCGCATACAGCAGCACCTGCCGCTCGGTCACGTGACCGGTGGGCAGCGGGCGATGCCGGGTGCGGAACATCACCGCGTCGACGCGCTGATCCAGGAGATGGTTCACTGCCGCGGCGCCGGAAGCAGCGAGGCCGATGCCCAGGGTGCCGAACACGAGCTGAATCAGCGGCGGCCAGCCGGGCACCGCCAGGAACATGCCCACCACCGCCGTGAACACGATGAGCGCCACGACCCGGGGCTTGCCGAGCTCATAGAAGTCTCGCCAGGTGGTGGTACCAGCAGTATTCGTGACTTGCCTGTATTCCGTTTGCTCATCACGACCGCTCGTTCCAATTCGACGTCATCCGCGAAAATACTTCGTGTATTTTCGCGGATTCGGCGAGCCCGGCACAGGTCCGGGCTCGCCTCACGCGGTGCATCCCTGCACCGCTCTCTCCAGTTCTATTCGTCGCTGCCGTGCTGGTTAGTTTCCATCACGTCCCGACCACACGCTCCAGTTCAAGGTCACCACGGAGCCCAGGAGCAGGGCCGCCACGCCATTGTGCAGGTCGGCGAGGGCCAGGGGCCAGCCGAATTTGACCAGGCTGATGCCGATGCCGATCTGGGTGAGCAGGAGCGCGCCCACCAGGGCCGCCACGCCCCGCAGCATGGTGTCCCGGGCCCGCAGCACCAGGTCGAAGCTGGTGAAGCCCACCACCAGGAAAGTCATGAGTGCGCCCAGGCGATGCGCCATGTGGATGGCCATGCGCGCCGGGTTGGCGAGGATGCCGCCCTGGTAATCGGGCCCCAGGCCATGCCAGCTGAAGCCGGCCGCGAAATCCATCGGCGGCCACAGGCTGCCCTGGCAGGTGGGGAAATCCGGACAGGCGATGGCGGCGTAGTTGCTGCTCACCCAGCCACCCAAGGCGACCTGACAGGCCAGCACCACCAGGCTCAAGACGGCGAGCCTGCGCATGCCGTCCGTGGCGGCGGCACCGCACCTGAAGTACGCCCCGCTCTGCAGGACCAGCAGCACCAGGAGCGAGAAGGTGGCGAGCCCGCCCAGGAGATGCGCCGTCACCACCGGCGGGAACAACAGCAGCGTGACGGTCCACATGCCGAGCAGGGCCTGCAGCACCAGCAGGATCACCAACAGTCCAGGAAGCAGCTTCGGCTGGTCCGTCTCGCGGCGCCGCCAGAAGGCGATCACTGCGAGGGCGAAGATCAGGGTGCTCAAGCCCCCGACGAAGTAACGGTGGATCATCTCCTTCCAGGCCCGGGCCGGTTCCAGGGGCCGCGCCGCCAGCAGCGTGCTGTTCACCTCGGATTCCGTGGGCACCGCCACATGGCCGTAGCAGCCGGGCCAATCCGGGCAGCCGAGGCCCGCCTGGGACAGGCGCACGTAAGCCCCCAGCATCACCACGCCGAAGGCCAGGAGCATCGCCGCGATGGCGATGTGATGGAAGTATCTCTTCTGCATCTAGCCTTCGCTGGCGCCCAACAAATGTCGGAGGTCGATCAATATGAACTTCGGATCCTGCGCCAGGGACCAGCGCATCACCACGTAGCCGTTCGGATCCGCGAGGTAGATGTACTTGGGCGCGTCTTCCTGGGCGAAGGGCTTGAGGGTGTCGTTGGGCACGGGTCCGCGGGCGGTGAGCGCGGGATCGGCTGCCACGAGATCGGGACGCGGCGCTCTCGGAGACAAGTACAGGCGCTGCACCAGCGCGGATTTCTCGCCCAGGGCCTGCTGGGTGGCCTGCATCACCCGCAGCGCGTCCCGGCAGGGGTTGCCGCAGTCCGGTCCGGCCACGTAGATGAGGGTCTGGTGATGCGCGAAGTACGTGACCGGCAGGCTGAGGCCCACGGGATCGAGCTTGCGCGCGGGCTGCACGAACTCGCCCTTGTTGGTGGTGCCGAGGTGCACCTGGTCGCGGTAGGCATACAACAGCCACGAGCCCAGCGCCGGCACCAGGAACACCGCCAGCAGCAGCAGCAGCGTGAGGCGGTTCTTCTTCCGATTGTCCTGTTCCTGGGTCATGTGCTGTCACCCTTGTCGTGGCGGCGCCGGAGGTTCACCGCCAGCCACACGCCGAACACGGCGACGGCCAAGGCGGTCCATTGGAAGGCATATCCCAGGTGCCGCGAAGGCGGCAGCCCCACGTCCAGGGTCTGTTGGCGCTGGTAACCGTCCGCCTGGCCCGGCTCCAGGTGCAGCACCGGCGTCATGAGCTTGGGACCGTACAGGGGTCGCAGGTCGTCAAGCGTCGGATAGAGCAGCAGCTTGGGCCAGTCCGCGGAAGGTGCCGGCGCATGACCGAGCTTGATGCCCGGCGCGGGCAGGAGGCCGATGCTGGCGGTGAGTTGCCGGGGCTTGGCATCCACGCTCACGTCCGGCGCGCCGCCCTTCGCATCCATCGGCACCCAGCCCCGGTCCACCAGCGCGATCACCCCGCCCTGCATCAGGAGCGGCGTGAGCACCTCGAAACCGACCTGGTCATCCCGCGTCATGTCCTGCAGCAGCACCTGGCGCGCGGAATCATAGCTGCCGGTGGCGGTGACCCGGAGGTAGGGCGGGAAGCTCTCCAGGGTGGAGTCCGCGAGCAGGGCATCCAGGGACACCGGCGCGCGCTTGCCCTGGGCCTGGTACTCGGCCAGGAGCTCGCGCTTGTATTCGGCCCGGTCCCACTGCCACACGCCCAGGCGCAGGAACAGGGCGCACAGCACCAGCATGGCGAGCGTGGGCCAGAGGCCCGGACGGAAGGCATTGCCGAGGTTCAGGCGCAAGTGATAACGTCCCCGGCTTCCGCGGAGGACCCCATGCTCGCTCGCCTCATCGTCATCGTCATCTTCCTCGCCATCCTCGCCAGCCTGTTCTCGGGCATGTACTTCATGCTCCATGACAAGAGCGCTTCCACCCGCAACGTGAAAGCCCTAACGGTACGCATCGTCCTGTCCTTGCTCGCCCTCGGCTTCCTGGTGTTCGCCTACTACATGGGCTGGATACAGCCTAACCGCATCCATCCCTAGAAACCGCGCGAAAAACGCGAAACGCCGCGTTTTGAGGCGCGGCGTTTCTTGTGGTTTTTCCGCTGTGTCGCTTAGAGCCAATACACGAAGATGTAGAGGCCCAACCATACGACGTCCACGAAGTGCCAGTACCAGCTCACCGCCTCGAAGGCGAAGTGGTGGTCGGGCCGGAAGTGGCCCTTGAGCGAACGGCCCAGGATCACCAGCAGCATGATGGCGCCGATGGTCACGTGCAGGCCGTGGAAGCCCGTCAGCATGAAGAACGTCGAGCCGTAGATGCCGGTGCCGAGCGTGAGGTTCTGCTTCACGTAGGCGTCGTGATACTCGTGGGCCTGCAGCGCCACGAAGGTGAAGCCCAGCGCCACGGTCAAGGCCAGGAAGATGCACAGCTTCCTGCGGTCGTTGGTCTTCAGTCCCCAGTGGGCGATGGTCACGGTGAGACCGGAGGTGAGCAGGATGGCGGTGTTGAGCGCCGGTATCCCCAAGGCTTCCATGGACTTGAAGGCACCGCCGACGCCGGCCGGGCCGTTGGTGGGCCAGGCCGCCTCGTAGTTGTTCCACAGCAAGAGGTTGGTGAACAGGTTCTTGCCCTCACCGCCCAGCCACGGCAGCGCGAAGGTGCGGGCATAGAACAGCGCGCCGAAGAAGGCGGCGAAGAACATGACCTCGGAGAAGATGAACCAGGTCATGCCCCAGCGGAACGAGGTGTCCACCTGGTGATTGTAGGCGCCGGCCTCGCTCTCGCGGATCACGGTGCCGAACCAGCCGAACATCATGGTGAGGATGATGAGGATGCCGACCGGGAACAGCATCGGGCCGAAGGAGACGTCCTCCAGCCACAGCGCCGCGGCGCCGAGCGTGGTGAACAGACCGATGGAGCCTACGATCGGCCAATGGCTGCCGTGCGGGACGTAGTAGTGGGCGTGGTCGTATTCGCCTTTGACGTGCACTGACATGGTCTCTTCCTTCTGGTTACGCGCCGGGAGTCTGCCCGGGCGTGACGTTGTAATACGTGTACGAGATGGTCACGGTCTGGATGTCCTTGGGCAGCTCCGGGTCGATGTAGAACCGGACCGGCATGTGCATGGACTGGTGCGGACCGAAACTCTCCTTGCTGAAACAGAAGCACTGGGTCTTGTGCACATACTTGGCCGCGTCGCCGGGGGCGTAGGTGGCCACCGCCTGGGCGGTCACGTCGCCGCCGCTCTGGTTCTCGGCGAAGAACGACGTGGCATACAGTTCGCCCGGGTGCACCGTGATGGCACCCATGTCCGGGTGGAACGCGAACGGCAACTTGCTGTTCACGGTCGAGAGGAACTGCACGGTCACCGTGCGCCCCTCATCCACCTGCCCGGCATAGGCGGAGGACACCGCCTCCACACCCGTGCCGTTCAACCCGGTCAGCCGGCACACCACCCTGTAGAGCGGCACCAGCGCGAAGCCGAACACGAACATCCCCACCAGCAACACACCGAGCGACAGGATCGCCTTGCGATGACGCCGGCCGATCATGGCTGGCGCCACTTCACCAGGAAGAAGATGCCGACGTAGAACGCCAGCGCCAGCAGTCCCAGCAGCACGGCGTTGCGCATCGCCTTCCGCATCCCGGGCTTGTCCATGGCTTGGCTCACGCTACCGGCTCAATCCCGGTACGGGTGCGTCCACACTTCCTTGTCCGGAGGCGTGGTCCAGCTGTGATACGGCGGCGGCGAGGGCAGGTGCCACTCGAGGCCCTTGGCGCCTTCCCAGGGCTTGGCGGCAGCCTTCTCGCCGCCACGGATGGTGCTGATCACCAGGTACAGGAAGATCAACTGCGAGGCGCCGAAGGCGAAACCGCCGATGGAGGACAGCATGTTAAGGTCGGTGAACTGCACCGGGTAGTCCGGGATGCGGCGCGGCATGCCGGCCAGGCCCAGGAAGTGCTGCGGGAAGAACAGCACGTTGACGAAGATGGTGGAGCACCAGAAGTGCAGCTTGCCGATCTTCTCGTTGTACATGTGGCCGGTCCACTTGGGCAGCCAGTAGTACACCGCACCCATGATGGCGAAGGCCGCGCCGGTGACCAGCACATAGTGGAAGTGCGCCACCACGAAATAGGTGTCCTGGTACTGGAAGTCGGCCGGAGTGATGGCGAGCATCACACCGGAGAAACCGCCGATGGTGAACAGGAACAGGAACGCCAGCGCGAACAGCATCGGCGTCTCGAAGCTGATGGAGCCCTTCCACAGGGTGGCGGTCCAGTTGAACACCTTCACGCCGGTCGGCACCGCGATCAGCATGGTGGTGAACATGAAGAACAGCTCGCCGGCGAGCGGCATGCCCACCGTGAACATGTGGTGGGCCCACACGATGAACGAGAGGAAGGCGATGGAGGCCACCGCGTACACCATCGACTCGTAGCCGAACAGCGGCTTGCGCGAGAAGGTGGGGATGATCTCCGAGACGATGCCGAAGGCCGGCAGGATCATGATGTAGACCTCGGGGTGCCCGAAGAACCAGAAGATGTGCTGGAACATCACCGGGTCGCCGCCGCCGGCGGCGCTGAAGAAGCTGGTGCCGAAGTACTTGTCGGTGAGCAGCATGGTCACGGCGCCGGCCAGCACCGGCATCACCGCGATCAGCAGGTAGGCGGTAATGAACCAGGACCAGACGAACAGCGGCATGCGCAGCAGGGTCATCTTGGGCGCGCGCAGGTTGAGGATGGTCACCACGATGTTGATGGCGCCCATCACCGAGCTGATGCCCATCATGTGCACCGCGAAGATCACGAACGGGAAGGCGGTGCCGGTCTGCAGCATCAGCGGGGGATACATGGTCCAGCCGCCGGCCGGGCCGCCGCCGGGCATCAGCAGCGTGCCGAGCAGCAGGGTGAAGGCGAAGGGCAGGATCCAGAAGCTCCAGTTGTTCATGCGCGGCAGCGCCATGTCCGGCGCGCCGATCATGATCGGGATCATCCAGTTGGCGAGGCCCACGAAGGCCGGCATGATCGCGCCGAAGATCATGATCAGCGCGTGCATGGTGGTGAACTGGTTGAACACCATCGGGTCCACGATCTGCATGCCGGGCTTGAACAGCTCGGCGCGGATGACCATGGCGAAGCTGCCGCCGACGAAGAACATGAACAGGCTGAACAGCAGGTACAGCGTGCCGATGTCCTTGTGGTTGGTGGTGGTGACCCAGCGCCACAGCCCGCTCGGGTGGTGCTCGCCGTGGTTGTCGTGGTCGATCGTGACTGCGCTCATTTACGTGTCTCCGGACTCCGTATGTTTCAGCGGGCGGCCTTGACGTCCTCGGGCTTC
>DASXYJ010000206.1:0-13701 GCA_036502565.1 Gammaproteobacteria bacterium | reverse complement strand
CTCAAGGTGGCGGTCACGCCGACCTCGTTCCGGCTGGCACCAGGGCACAGCCAGGTCCTCACCATCAAGGCCAACAGCGCCGCGGTGCCGCAAGGAGACTGGGCCTTCGGCGAAGTGGACATGAAGACGACGGGGACGGGCGACGGCGGCGTGGCGATCCCCGATATGCACATGCCGATGGCGGTATTGGCCGCATCCTCCTCCACATCCGGAGGCGGCGGCACCCCGGGGGGCAACGGCGGCTCCAGTGGTGGCGGCGGCGGAGATGAGAGCTTGTTCGGCCTCGCCGCACTGTTGCTGGCCTGGCGCAGGAAGAACACGAGATGAGACCAGGACGGGGCCGCAAGGCCCCGTCTCTTTTTACAGCCAGCCTTTTTGCCGGGCTATGCGCGCCGCCTCGATGCGGTTCGCGGCGCCCAGCTTGCCGATGGCTTCCGAGAGGTAGTTGCGCACGGTGCCCTCGGAGAGGAACAGCTGCTTGGCGATGTCGCCGCTGCTCATGCCTTCGCCGGCCAGGCGCAACACCTGCCGTTCCCGGTCGTTGAGCGGATCCTCCGTGTCCCAGGCCTCCGCTGCCAGCTCCGGGGCGATGGCCTTGCCGCCGCGCTGCACGGTGCGGATGGCCTCCGCCAGCTGGTCGGAAGGGGCGTCCTTCAGCAGGTAACCCCGCACGCCCACCGAGAGCGCGCGCCGCAGATAGCCGGGGCGAGCGAAGGTGGTGACGATGATGATGCGCGCCGGGTGCCCCTTCTCCTTGAGCGCGGCGGCGAACTCCAGGCCGGTCATGCCCGGCATCTCGATGTCCGTCACCACCACGTCGGGATGGGTCTCCAGCGCCAGCTGCAGCGCGTCCTTGCCGTTGGCGGCGCGCGCCACGATCTCGATGTCGTCTTCCATGTCGAGCAGCGCGGCGAGCGCCCCGAGGATCAGCGACTGGTCTTCGGCGATGAGCACTTTGATCATGAGACTCTCAGGTGGCGCCGCGGCCGCTCTTGGTGCCGGGCCAGTGCAGCACTTGGGCGCCGCCGGCGGGTTGGGTGTCGGGGACCGCGGCCGGGGCATCCATGACCGGCAGCACCGCCGTGAGGGTGGTGCCGCGCCGGCCGGAATCGATGTGCAGGTTGCCGTCCAGGGCCGAGAGCCGCTCGCGCATGCCGCGGATGCCGTTGCCCTCGCGGATGCGTCCGCCGCGGCCGTCGTCGCGGATCACCAGGTGGAAGGCGTTGCCGATGCGGTGCATCCGCACCTCGCAACGGCGCGCGCCGGAGTGGCGCACGATGTTGGTCATGGCCTCGCGCAGCACCAGCGCGAACAGGTCGTCATGGCCGGCGGGGCAGCCGCTGCGGTCGATGTCCACCGAGAGCTGCACCCGGGTCGCGTCCAGTGCCACCCGCGCGTTCACCAGCTCGCCGCTGAGGCCGCCGCTGCGGTAACCACCCACCGCCTCGCGCACCTGGCGCAGGGCGTCGCGGGAGATCTTCTCCAGCTCGCGGATCTCGGGGGCCGCCGCCGCGGCGTCGCGCTCGGCGAGGCGCGCCGCGAGCTCGGCCTTCACGGTGATGAGGGTCAGGGTGTGGCCCAGGATGTCGTGCAGGTCGCGGGCGATGCGCTCGCGCTCGGCGGTGGCCGCGAGCCGGCGGATCTCCTCCTGGGACTGGCTGATGAGACGGCGCTTGGTCTCGTCGTCCGCGAACCAGGCGTTGGCCGCGCCGACGATGCCGCCGATCATGATGGTGGGCAGCGAGAACCAGATGGAGTGGGCGAACTCCCAGCCTGGGACGAAGTACATGACCGCCGCTTCGATGGCGAAGGACACCAGGATCAGCGCCAGCGCGGTGAGGCTCTTGCGCAGGTTGCCGTAGTGCGCCGAGAGCGCGCAGGCATAGATGATGAAGGTATGGCCGTTGCCGGTGTAGGTGACGAACACCAGCCCGAGCGTGGTGATGCCGGCGAGGATGCTGACGAGCTGCTTGGGGTTGCAGTTGAAGCTGCGGAAGTACAGCACCAGGAACACCAGCGCGGCGGCCACCGAGAACACCCACTGGGTGAGGCTCCAGGCGGGCTGGCCCGGCCACTGCACGAAGAAGAAGCCCAGGTAAAGCAGCCACAGATACGGGGTCCAGCCCGCCCACATGGCGTTGGGTAGCAACCAGCGGTGCAGGCGCAGCAGCGGGCCCGGAGAAGCGGTCTTGAGGGGCTGGATGTCGGTCGGCATGTCTCTAGCCTAGCCTATTCAGGGGTTCAGATGCTGTTGCCGGCCGGCCGGCTGGGTGCTGGGCGCCGGCGGTAGCGCGGCGAGGCGCTTGCGCACCAGTACGTAACCCGGCGCCAGCTCCAGGGCCTTGCCGAGGTCGGCGCGTGCCGCTTCGGTCTGGCCCGCGTGGGATTCGGCGAGCCCCAACCATGCATAGGCATCGGCGCGTCCCCAGCTGGGGCCGGCACCATCGCTGGAGCGGTAAGTGTCATAGGCCGCGATGGCGGCGCGGAAACCCTGCAGCGCTCGCTGCTTGTCGCCGCCGAATGCACCGGGAGTGGAGTAATCCGATATCGCGCGCAGCAGGATCACCCGCGGGTCGGCCGGCGCGAGCTTCCAGGCGCGTTCCGTGTGCGCGCCGGCCTTGCTGCCCAGCCACATGCCGCGGAAGGGATGCAGGCCGATCTCCAGCCCATAGCTGGATCCCAGCAGGGCCTCGGCTTCGGCGAAGTCGGGATCGAGCTTGAGCGCCTGCTGCAGTTCAGCCTGGGCTTGCTGCACCAGATCCGTGGCACGGGCGCTGTCCTCGTGGGACAGGGTATACGCCGATACGTAGTCGGCATAAGCCTGGTAGTAGTAGAGGTATTTGTCCGGTGCCGCCCCATCAGGCACGCCCTGCAGCGACTCGCGCGCCGCCTGCAAACTGGAGACGTCGGCCCGATGACCCGCGTCCTCGATGCGCTGGCCGAGTTGTGCCAGGTCCATGCCGCCCCAGGCGAGCGCGGAGAAGGTGTAGAGCACCAGCGCCGTGAACCCCAGCAAGGTCTTCATGCTCATCTCCTCAGCCGTTGCTCGGCGGGTTGCGGCGGTAGCCGCGCGCCGCCAACAGCAGGAAACCCACCGTGAAGCCGGCCAGGGCCAACACATGCGGCAGCCTCTCGGTCGCTTGCACGCCGGTGGCGGCGTAGGCGAGCCGGCCCAGGTGATAGGCCGGGAACAGCGTCGCCAGCTTCTGCATGAAGGCCGGCAGGAACTGCAGCGGCATCCACAGGCCCGAGAGGAATGACATGGGCAGGTAGATCAGGTTCACCACCGCCGGTGCCGACTGCGGCTTGGCCCAGGCGCCTACTGCGAGGCCGAGCGCGCAGAACGGGATGCTGCCCAGCACCAGGGTCACCAGCAGCGTCAGCCACTGCCCGGGTGCGAGGCTCACATGGCCCAGGAATGCCGCCATGCAGCACAGCATCGCGCTCACGATGCCGGCGAACAGTATGGCCATGAGCACCTTGGCCAGGAGGTAGGCGGCGGGCGGCATAGGCGAGGCGCGCTTCACCTGCAGCCAGCCGAGGCCCCGGTCCAGGGCGAAGCCCACCCCGAAACCGAACAGGCCCGGCGTCATCACGCCGAAGCTGCCGAGACCGCCCAGGGCATAGAGCGATTGCTCGGCGCCGTGCTCGCCCTTGGCCAGCAACACGCCGAAGAACAGGTAGAACATGGCCGGGAATAACAGTGTCGGTATGGCGAAGCCGGGCGTGCGCCACACCCGCAGCAACTCTGAACGGGCCTCTAGCAGGTAGATGCGAGCGGTGGCGGCGAAAGGACGGACGACGACGGCGCTCACGGTGTTCATGCGGCCTCCTTCTGGGGCTGGCGGGTGAGAGCGAGGAAGGCCTGTTCTAGGCCGGCGCCGCTCACTTCGAGATCGCTCAAGTCAGGATCCTGTGACAACAGTTCGCGCAGCACCGGTTCGGCGCGGGTCGTGAGTATTTCCAGTGCCGCCCCGTGGCGAGCCACGTCCTTGACGCCGGCCATGCGTGCCACGCTCTCGGCAGGCACGTGCGTCACGCAACGGATGCGGCGCCCCGCACTGCGCGCCTTGATCTCAGCCGGGCTACCGGCCACCACCAGCTTGCCGTGATCCACCACCACGATGCGGTCGGCGAGGGCGTCGGCTTCTTCCAGATAGTGGGTGGTGAGTAGTACCGTGGTGCCGCGTGCGACGCGTGCGCGGATCACGTCCCAGAGCTGGCGGCGCGCTTCCACGTCCAGTGCCGCGGTGGGTTCGTCCAGGAACAGAAGCTCCGGATCGCCGCACAGGGCCAGGGCGAACTTGAGGCGCTGCTGCTGGCCGCCGGAGAGCTTGCCGAAGCGGCGCTCCGCCACCTCGGTGAGACCGGCGAGCCTCAAGGTCTCCGAGAGGGGCAGCGGGTGCGGGTAGTAACTGGAGAACAACTCGACGTGTTCGCGCACCGTGATCGGTTCCGGCATGCGCGATACCTGCAGCATCACGCCGCAGCGCTCGCGCACCGCGCGCGCGGTGGGCGTCATGTCGAAGAGCGAGACCTTGCCGATGTCGGGCCGCAGCAGGCCCAGCAACAGGGCGATGCTGGTGGTCTTGCCGGCGCCGTTGGGCCCCAGCACCGCCAGCACTTCGCCGCGCCGCACGTCCAGGTCCAGGCCGTCCAGGGCCTTCACGGCGCCATAGCGCTTGCTCACCCCTTCCAGGCGGGCGATGACAGGTCGGTCGTCGGACATGCTGGGCTCCCGGTTTTTCATGGCGCCTAGCATGGTTTCCGGAGGCAAGCCGGGGTAGTCCCGGGCGTCAGCACTTGGCAGTGACATTCGTCACCGGATGCCACGGTGACACGGGCCTTGGGGCCCTATAGGCTGGGCCTCCTTCCGGTCTTAGGGAGACGGGGGCATGAAGCGGGTGTTGCGCTGGGGCGGGGCCGTGGTCGGCCTGCTGGTGGTCTTGGCTGTGCTGGCTTACGGATTCCTCCGGGGTGGCGCGCCGCGCCTGGACGGCGAGGTGGCCCTGAAGGGTCTCTCAGCACCGGTGCAGGTGACCCGCGATGCCTTGGGTGTGCCGAGCATCTCTGCCGCCAACCGTCTCGATGCCATGCGCGCCCTCGGCTACCTCCACGCCCAGGACCGTTTCTTCCAGATGGATCTCGCGCGTCGCGTCGCCGCGGGTGAACTCTCGGACCTGGTGGGCTCCGCCGCCCTCGACTACGACAAGCGCCAACGCCTCTTCCGCCTGCGTGAAGTCGCGAAGCTGGTGCTGGCTCATGCCACCCCGGTTCAGCGCGCGGCGATGCAGGCCTACACCGACGGCGTGAACGCCGGCCTCAAGGCCATCGCCACCTGGCCCTTCGAATACGGCCTCTTGGCGCGTAGGCCGCAGCCATGGCAGCCGGAAGACTCGGTCCTGGTGGTGCACACCATGTACTTCGAGCTGCAGAGCCCCGACGATCGCCATGAATCGCAACTGGCGCTGATGCGCGATGTGCTGCCGCCGCCCTTGTTCCATTTCCTCGCAGCCGCGGGCACCCAGTGGGATGCGCCGGTAGTGGGCAAGCCCCTGGAGATGCCGCCCATGCCAGGCGCCGAGGTCATCGACCTCAGGAAGGATCCTCCGCCGAAGCTCGCGTTCGATACTGAAGATGAACCTGCGGATATAGGCAGCAATAACTGGGCTGTCTCCGGCGCCCATGGCGCCGGCGGCCACGCCATGGTGGCCAACGACATGCACCTGGGGATACGTGTGCCTAACACCTGGTACCGGGCCCAATGGACCTATCCGGATCCTGCCATGCCCGATGGCCGCGTCACCCTCACGGGCGTGACCTTGCCGGGCGTACCGGCCCTGGTGGTGGGCAGCAATGGCCACGTGGCCTGGGGTTTCACCAATAGTTACGGCGACTGGTCCGATCTCGTGCTGCTGCACATCGACCCCAAGGATCCCGATCAATACCAGACCGCGGAAGGCTGGAAGCATTTCGAGCATCACAAGGAAGTCATCCGCGTGAAGCACGGTTCCGATTCCACTCTGGATGTCCGCGACACCATCTGGGGTCCGGTGCTGGGGCAGGACCACAACGGCAACTGGCGCGCCATCCACTGGATGGCGGCGGACCCGGACGCCACCAACATGCAGCTGGCGGATCTGGAGCAGGCCAGCAACGTGCAGGGCGCCATGGCCGTGGCCAATCGCGCCGGCATGCCGGAGCAGAACTTCATGACCGCGGATGCGGACGGGCACATCGCCTGGACCATCGCCGGACGCATCCCGCTGCGGGAAGGTTATGACCCCCTGGTGCCTTCCTACTGGGACAAGCCCGGCGTCGGTTGGATGGGCTGGCTGGATCCCGCCAAATATCCGCGGGTGGTGGACCCAGCGGACGGACGCCTGTGGACCGCCAACGCGCGGGTGGTGGACGGCGCCATGCTCGCGCAGATCGGCGACGGCGGTTACGATCTCGGCGCCCGCGCCGGACAGATCCGCGACGACCTGCACGCCAAGGACAGTTTCGCGGCCCCGGACCTGCTCGCCATCCAGCTGGACGACCAGGCCAAGTTCCTGGCCCGTTGGCGTTCGCTGCTCCTGCATCTCCTGAACCCGCAACGGGTGTTCAGCCATCCCGAGCGCACCGCGTTCCGCCAGGCGGTGTCGGACTGGGACGGCCGCGCCTCCGTGGACTCCGTGGGTTATCGCCTGGTGCGGGAGTTCCGCACCCAGGTGGAGGATCTCGCCATGGCGCCGCTGTTCGCGTCCTGCAAGCAGGCGGATCCGAAGTTCGACTATCACGCGCTCGCACAGCTGGAGGGCCCGCTCTGGGTGCTGGTGAGCCAGCAGCCGAAGAACCTGTTGGATCCCGCTTACAAGGACTGGGATGCGCTGATGCTGGATGCCGTGAGCAAGGTGAGCGACTCGGTGGCTGCCACCAAGCTGCCCTTGAGCGCCTATACCTGGGGCGCCCGCAACGAGGTGCATCTGCGCCACCCCCTGAGCGGCGCGGTGCCCTTCCTGTCGCGTTTCCTGGACATGGCGCCGGTGCAGCTGCCGGGTGACGGCAACATGCCGCGGGTGCAGGGCCGGGACTTCGGCGCATCGGAGCGCATGGTGGTGGCACCGGGCCACGAGGCGGAGGGCATCTTCGAGATGCCCACGGGCCAGAGCGGCTGGCCGCTATCGCCTTTCTACCGGAACAGTGAGCCTGCCTGGGAGAAAGGCGAAGCGACGCCGTTTTTACCTGGCAAGACGGAGCACACGCTGGAGTTCAAACCGAGAGATTGAGGCGGATCAGCCCGCCGAGGAGCCGGTGCCGGTCATCTGCACCGAAGTGGGCTGCAGGTTATTCACCGGGCGGCTCTCCAGCCACTCGAGGAGCGGTGCCCATTCGCGGCGCTCTTCCTTGACGTTCTTGTCCTTGAGCTCGTGGACGCCGAGGCCCATCTCGGTGGCGTGCACGTAGTTCTGGCTGTCGCGGAAGGTGGCGACGAAGGGGATCTCCAGGCTGCCCAGGAAGCGGCGCAGGGTCTCATACATCTTGGCCTGCTTCTTCACCCGGTTCGCCACCACCGCCACCCGCTGCTGGCGGTTCTCGATGCGCCCCGTGAGCAGGAGCTCGGCGATGCAGCGCGAGGCGGCGTGGATGTCGATGTCCGAGGGCAGCACCGGGATGATCACCGCATGGGCGCCGCGCAGGGCGTCCTGCAGGCGCAGGTTGTCGATGGCCGCGGGGGTATCCACCACCAGGCGTTCGATGTCCGGCGGCACGCGCATCAGGAAGCTCTTGGTGACCCGGCCGGACTTGTCCGTGCCGCTCAGTCCGGTGATGGCGGGTTTGCGCTCGCCGCGGTTGGCGAGCCAGCGCAGGCTGGAGCCCTGGGGGTCGTTGTCCAGGATCGCGGTGTTGTAGCCGTTGCTGGCATACCAGGCCGCGAGGGAGGTGGAGAGGGTAGTCTTGCCGCAGCCGCCCTTGGTGTTGAGGACCACCACCTTGAGGAGCGGACGGAGGGTCTTGGGGGCGGCGGCTTCATCGGAAGCGCCGGTCCCGGCTGGCTTTTGCCACAGGTTGAGGTTCAGCATGGTCTTTGCAGCCCCGTACCCTCTAAGCCCTGGTACCCGAAAACCGCCCCCTGAGACGGCAACCCAAGCTTACGCTTCAATATTCCAGGCTAGTGCCTTGAATGACATTGATTTTAGTCCCTTGTACGACCGGGTCCAGCCCATTTAACCTATCCCCAGGGGAGGGCGACATGTTTTCTGCCCAAGCGATGAAGCCGGAAGCCATGCGGCACAAGGGTCTGCGGGCTTCAGCGGCCTGCAGGAGCGCTCTTGAGCGCCGTTGATACACGACCGAAGGTCGGCCTGGTGCTGCCCGGTGGCGGCGCCCGCGCGGCTTATCAGGTGGGCGTGCTCAAGGGTCTGGCGGAGATGCTGCCCCAAGACGCGCCGCTGCCCTTCCCGGTGATCGCCGGCACCTCCGCCGGCGCCATCAATGCCGCCTTGCTGGCCTGCCATGCCCAGGACTTCCGCCACGGCGTGGCCTACCTCGATCACGTGTGGCGTGAGATCAGCAGCGAGAAGGTGTTCAAGATTGGCGCCTGGAACGCCCTCAAGACCAGCGCGCGCTGGATCAGCACCATCCTGTCCGGCGGCATGGACCGCCACAATCCCATCTCGCTCCTGGACAACGCGCCGCTGCGGGAACTGCTCAAGGAACACATCGACTTCACGCGCCTGGAGGAGGGCATCGATGCCGGTGCGCTGGACGCGCTCGCCATCACCGCCTCCGGCTATACCTCGGCCCGTTCCATCTCCTTCTTCCAGGGCAAGCGCGGGCTGGAGCCCTGGCATCGCGCCCGTCGTCTCGGGCAGCCGGTGGAACTCAGCCTCGACCACGTGATGGCCTCGGTGGCGCTGCCGGTCATCTTCCCCGCCACCCGCATCGGCCGCGAATACTTCGGCGACGGTTCCATGCGCCAGTCGGCGCCCCTGAGCCCGGTGGTGCACCTCGGCGCCGACCGGGTGCTGGTGATCGCCCTGCGCAACGAGCAGCCGAACCGGCTGCCCCTGGAAGAGGAGCAGGTCCCGTACCCCTCCCTGGGCCAGGTCGCCGGCTATCTCCTCGATACGCTGTTCATGGACAGCATCTACGGCGACCTGGAGCGCCTGCAGCGCATCAACGCCACCGTGAGCCGCATGCCTGACCGGCAGGGCGAGGCGCTCAAGGTCATCGACACGCTGGTGATCACGCCCAGCGAGGACATCCGCGACATCGCCCAGCGCCACAAGCAGGAGTTCCCCACCAGCGTGCGGGTGCTGCTGCGCGGCGTGGGCGGCCTGAACCGCAGCGGCAGCCAGCTATTGAGTTATCTGCTGTTCGAGGCCAAGTACTGCCGCGACCTCATCGATCTCGGAGTACGCGACGCCCAGGCCCAGAAGGATCAGTTGCTGGCGTTCATCCACGGGGAATGGATTGATCAGAAGCTGCCTTTAGACAGCTAGAGGGCTATTTAAGCCCGTTGTGCCTGACCAAGACCTCGCGGCCTTGTTTCCTGAAATGGTCGGTCAACCTCTCCACCACGTACACCGAACGGTGATAACCGCCGGTGCAGCCGATGGACACCGTCAGGTACTGGCGGTTCGAGGTCTCGAACTTGGGGATCCAGAAGTCCAGGAACCCGGAGACGTCCGCCACGAAGCGGTTCACCAGCTCGTGCTTCTCCAGGTACTTCGCCACCGCCAGCTCGCGGCCCGAGAGGTTGCGCAGGCTGGGTTCCCAGTAGGGGTTGGGCAGGCCGCGGGCGTCGAACACGAAGTCCGAATCCCCGGGGATGCCGTGGCGGAAACCGAAGGACTGGAACAGCAGCGAGAGCGCGATGCGCGCCTCCCGGTGGATGCGTTCCCGCACCAGTTCGCGCAGCTCGTGCACCGAGGTGCGGGAGCTGTCCAGCACCATGTCCGCCTCGTCGGCGAGCGGACCCAATAGTTCGCGTTCGGCGGCGATGGCGTCCTTGAGGGCGCGGCCGTCACCCGCCAGGGGGTGGGGGCGGTGGCTCTCGCTATAGCGCTTCAGCAGCACCGTGTCCTCGGCATGCAGGAACACGATCTCGCATTCGATGCCCTCGGCCCGGAGTTTCTTCACGGTCTGGGGCACCGAGCGGATGTCGTCCAGGCGGTTGCGGGCGTCCACGCCCACCGCCATGCGCTGGTAGGCGGGGTCGCCGGTGAGCAGGGTCTCCCGCACGAAGCTCTGCAGGTGGCCGGCGGGGATGTTGTCCACGCAGTAATATCCCAGGTCCTCCAGCATGTGGAGGGCCACGGATTTACCGGAGCCGGAGAGGCCGCTGAGGATCACCAGGCGCATAGGTCAGAGTTTATACGTTTTCTTTTATATATTGAGCGTGATTTGACACGTCGCTCCGCTCGGCGTGTCCGCCTCGCCCTGCCCCCCGCGACGTTAGTACGTCCCTGTACGTCAAAAAAGCGGCGTATCTTTCGATACGCCGCCAAGGTTCCAACGTCTCTGGAAATCGGGTTCAGCCGGGTACGGCCGTTCGTACGCTCTCGCGGTCATGGTGGTTGGAGAGCTTCTCCTTGTGCCGCTTCACCTGCCGGTCGAGCTTGTCCACCAGGCAGTCGATGGCGGCGTACATGTCCTGTTCCACCGCATCGGCGAAGAGCTTGGCGCCGCTCACCTTGAGGGTGGCCTCGGCGCGGTGCTCCAGTTTGGACACGGTCAATACCACGTGGATGCCGGTGACGTGGTCGAAGTGGCGTTCGAGTTTTTCGAACTTGTTCTCCACGTAGCTGCGCAGCGTGTCGTTGATATCCACGTGATGTCCAGTCAGATCTAGCTTCATTTGCATCTCCTCGTGCTCGTCTTTCGCTCTGTGGTTACCCCTGGTCAAGGCGCCTGCGCTCGTGGGCGGGCGGGATGGTCATGGACTCACGGTATTTCGCCACCGTGCGCCGGGCCACCTGCACCCCACGTCCGAGCAGGGCCTTGGTGATGTGATTGTCGCTTAAGGGGCGGCGCGGGTCCTCCTGCGCCACCAATTTACGGATCATGGCGCGGATGGCGGTCGCGGAATACGCGCTGCCGTCCTCCGCGGGGAGTTCGCTGGAGAAGAAGCGGCGGAACGCCAGGGTGCCGCGCGGCGTGGCCATGTGCTTGTTGGCCACCACCCGCGAGACCGTGGACTCGTGCAGCTCCAGCTCCAGCGCCAGGTCCTTCATCATCAGCGGCTGCATGGCTTCGTCGCCCTGTTCCAGGTACGGGCTCTGCTTGCGCACGATGCTCTGGGCCACCCGCAGCAGGGTCTCGTTGCGCATGCGGATGCTGCGCACCAGCCAGCGCGCCTCCTGCAGCTGTTGGCTCAGGTCGCCGGCGGAGTCGCCGCGGCGCAGCGCGGCGGCATAGGCGACGTTGACACGGATCCGCGGCACCGCCTCGGGATTGAGTTCCACGAACCAGCCGCTGCCGCGGCGCTGTACCAGCACGTCCGGGATCACGTAGTCCACCGGCTGGCCGGCGATGGCGGCGCCCGGGCGCGGCTGCAGCTGCAGGATCAGTTCCAGCGCGGCGTCGAGGTCGGCGCGCTGCACGCTCAGCAGCCGGGAGAGACGCTCATGGTCGTGGGCGGCGAGGCTCTCCAGGTGGCTGGTGACGAGCGCGGTGGCCAGCGCGTGGCCGGGCACGGTCTTGTCGCCTTGCCTCAATTGCAGCAACAGGCATTCCTTGAGGTCGCGGGCCGCGATGCCCGGCGGATCGAAGGCCTGGATGCGGTGCAGCACCGCGTACATCTCGTCCTGCTCCGGCGCCGCATCGCTGTCCGCCAGGGACTGGCGGATCTCTTCCAAGGGTTCGCTGAGATAGCCGTCGTCGTTCAGCGCATCGATGATGGCGGCGCCGATACCGGCGTCCCGTGCGCTCATGCGTGCCAACTCCAGCTGCCAGAGGAGATATTCCCGCAGGCTCTGGCCGCCGGCTTCCGTCGGTTCCGGCGCCTCGTCGTCGTCCCAGCCGCGATCGGTACTGGTGGCACCGGCCACGGCGCTGTCCCAGTCCACTTGCGGCTCGGCGGCGCGCACCGCGGCATCCGTGGCAGGTCCGGGCAGCGGCGTCGGTACGTTGTCGTCTTCCTCGTCGCCGCGTTCCAGCAACACGTTGCCTTCCAGGGCATCGCGTACCTTGGCCGACAGTTCCACCGCGGAGAGTTGCAGCAGTCCCAGGGCTTGGCGCAGCTCGGGGGTGAGACTCAGTCTTTGGCTCTGGCGCAGTGCGAGCGTGGGTTTCAAACGGAAACCCCCGTCACATCAAGCGCTTGGACGTCAGCTACGTGGAGACCCCTGATTTTCGAGGGGGGAAGACGCACCCTCCCCGTTGCCGGGGGGGTGAAAGGACCTGAACAGACCATACTTAAGTTATAGCCCAAAAAAGTCGCCGGACCAGTCTTGACGTGTCATCGGTGAGGCGAGGATGCTGAAGGAAGTAGCCGCCGCACTCCTTTCCCCACCCTGCCTATTCTCCGCTCCGCGCGCGCCTCTGGCGCGCCGGTCATAACCTGAAGTTCTCTCCCAGATACACCTGACGCACTTCCTGGTTCGCCAGGATGCTGTCCGGCGTGCCCTCGGCGATCACCTGGCCCGCATTGATGATGTAGGCGCGGCTGCAAATGCCGAGCGTCTCGCGCACGTTGTGGTCCGTGACCAGCACGCCGATGTTGCGCGACTTCAGGTGCTCGATGATGCGCTGGATGTCGATGACCGAGATGGGATCGACGCCGGCGAAGGGCTCGTCCAGCAGCATGAAGGCCGGGTCCGCCGCCAGCGCGCGGGCGATCTCCACGCGGCGGCGCTCGCCGCCGGACAGCGAGATCCCCAAGCCGTCGCGGATGTGGCTGATGTGCAGTTCTTCCAGCAGCTCCTCGAGGCGCTGCTTGCGGGCGGCACGCTTCAGGTCGCCGCGGGTCTCCAGCACCGCCAGGATGTTGTCTTCCACGCTGAGCTTGCGGAACACCGAGGCTTCCTGGGGCAGATACCCTAAGCCCAGCCGCGCGCGCGCGTGCACCGGCAGCTTGGTCACGTCCTTGCCGTTCAGCGTGATGGTGCCGCCATCGGCGGGCACCAGGCCCACCATCATGTAGAAGGACGTGGTCTTGCCGGCGCCGTTGGGTCCGAGCAGGCCCACTACCTCGCCGCGCTCGAGGCCGAGCGACACGCCGCGCACCACCTCGCGGCGGCGGTAGCGCTTCAGCAGGTTGTCCGCTCTCAGGGTGCTCATGGCTGGCCGCCGGTGCCGGCTGCCGGCGCCGGCGTGGAAGAGGGGGCTGCGGCGCTGGAGGCGGCCGGTGCCGTGGAGACCCGCGGCGTCAGCACCGTGGGTGCGCGCTTGGCGCCCGCCGGTCCGAAGCGGGTAGCGGCGCTGGGCGCCTTGCTGCCCTTGGCGCCGGGCGCCGTGGTGGAACCGGGAGCCGCGGTCTTGGGCGGGAAGCTGATGTGCACCCGCTCGTCGTCGTTGGCGCCCTTGGCCACCACGTGCTGGGTATCGGTGTTGTAGAGGATGTGGTCAGCGGTCACCAGGCGCAGTCCCGGCGAGTCGCCCTTGATGGCGCCCTTGGTGATGTGGCTCAACACCACCTGGGTGAGCTTGGCGCTGGTGACCAGCGTGATCTGGTTATGCGGCAGGTCATAGGTGAGCTCCTGGGACTGGCCG
>DASXYJ010000205.1:0-2990 GCA_036502565.1 Gammaproteobacteria bacterium | reverse complement strand
CGCACAAGAGCTTGCGTAAAAACTCCGCGCAGTCAGTGCCTCGATTCGGTAATCGTCGTATCAATTGGATTTTCTGCAACAGTGCATATTCGCCGGAGGCCTGTGTTAGATTTACATAAGGACTCATGACTTGAGCAGTTCTGGCGTGTGCGCGGAGTGCTGCGTACACCGTGGGGTAAGAGTGCATTGAAGTCACGAGGAGGATGGGGCTTGAGCGTAAGCATGATGCTTGCTGTCTCGCTTGCAGACCTCGCTGCACCGGAAGGTGCGGTCGCGGCGCCCGTGTCTGCGCCTGCTGCTCCGACGCCCGCCCAACAAGACCTGCTCGACACCGCGCCCACCAACGGGCAGATCCAGTCCACGCTTCCCAGCATCGAGTCGCAGCAACCGCTCTTCAAGGTAGCGCCGCTCGCCAACCTGCCGTCGTCCAGCGCGCAAGTGCCGCCGGGCGGCCCGACCGTCGCCGTCACCGCCTTCGACATCACCGGCAACACGGTGTTCGACACCGCCACGCTGCAAGCCTTGATCGCGTCCTACACCGGCAAGGATCTGACGCTCGCGGAGATCTACAAGGCCGCCGACGTCATCACCCGTTACTACCAGGACCACGGCTACGGCATCGCCCGCGCCACGCTGCCCGAGCAGCGGCTCAGCGAAGGCCGCGTGCGCGTGCAGGTGGTGGAAGGCCGCATCGGCAAGGTCAGCGTGGAAGGCAACACCCGCACCCGCACCGGCGCCATCCTCAACCAGGCCACCGCCATCAAGAGCGGCGACGTGTTCACGGATTCCGCCATGGACCGTGCCGCCCTGCTGGTGAACGATCTGCCGGCGCTGCAGGCGCAGGCCGTGCTGGAACCCGGTTCCGAGTTCGGCACCGCCGACCTCATCTACAAGGTCCAAGAGGATTCCGCCTACACCGGTCTGGTCTCGGTGGATGACTACGGCCGTCCCGACGTGGGCCGCATGCGCCTCAATGCCGAGGTGAGCGTCGCCAGCCCCACCGACAGCGGCGATCGCCTCATCGCCGATGTGACCCACAGCGAAGACGACCTGCTCAACTTCGGCAGCCTGAGCTACGTGCTGCCGCTCGGTCCCGATGGCGGGAAGCTCAATGCTTCCTGGAACCAGTCCCGTTATCACGTCACCGGCGCCTTCGCGGTCCTGGGTCTGCGCGGCACCGGCAAGAACGGCGCGCTGAGCTACCTGTTCCCGGAGATCCGCGGCCGCGCCAGCAGCCTGATCTGGGGCGTCGGCATCCAGCACGAAGCCGGCTATTCGTCCGCCACCATCACCGGCGAAGTCACGGACCCCATCACCCACAAGACGTCGCTTGAGACCAACACCTTCCAGCTCGCTTCCACCAACCTGAACCTGGTGGACATCAACGCCTTGTACGTCCACGCTTTCGAAGACGGCAGCACCTATAACCTGGCCGCCGTGTTCTCCAGCAACGGCCGCCACAACCACGGCGAGAATCCCGGCGCGCAGCGCGCCAAGTTCGAATTCGACGCGGGTTACCAGCTGCCCTTCGATCAGTCCTGGACCTTCACCACCAAGGGCTCCAGCGTCTGGTCGCCGGATCCCCTCGCGGACGCCGAGAAGTTCTCCCTGGGCGGTCCCGACAACCTGCGCGGCTATCCCTCCGCCGATGCGCGCGGCGACGCCGGCTTCTACGGCTCCCTGGAGCTGCAGCGTTCCTTCGCGCCTCTGCCCATCAGCGTGGGCGGCTTCTTCGATGCCGGCCGCGCCTGGGAGCGCCATTTCGATACCGCTTTCCCGAGAGGCACCGTCACCACGCCGCCCGAGGTACACACCCTCGAGAGCGTAGGCGCGGACCTCACCTATGAGTCTTCTGATAAGCGCTGGGAAGGCCGTCTGGAGTGGGCGTATGCCGTGGGCTACGCCAAACCCAGCGACGGCAATACCGGCGGGCATATTTGGGCAACTTTTGGCATGAACTTCTGATAAGGAATAACGCCATGTCGTACCACAGCATCTCCACCAAGCCCCTCAACGCGAGCCTCAAGGCCTTGCTCAAGAGAGGCGGACATGTGGGATTGGGTATAGCCGCCTTCACCCCGGTGCTGGCCCTGGCCAACCCCACGGGCGGGCAGGTGGTAGCGGGATCGGCCACGATCACGACGCCGGGTGCCAACGGCACGGTCATCAAGCAGCACTCCCAGAGCGCCATCATCGACTGGCAGCAGTTCAACATCGGCTCCGGCCAGTACGTCCAGTTCCTGCAGCCCTCCAGCTCCTCGGTCATCCTCAACCGGGTCATCGGCGGTGGCAGCAGCTCCATCTACGGCAGCCTCACCGGCAACGGCCAGGTATTCCTCGTCAACACCAACGGCGTGTTCTTCGGCCAGGGCGCCTCCATCGACACCCAGGGCTTCCTGGCTTCGACCCTCGACATCACCGACCGCAACTTCATGAGTGGTCACTACCTCTTCGACCAGGCCAGCGCCCCCGGCGCCAAGGTCATCAACCAAGGCAGCATCACCGCCCACCGCGGCGGCTACGTCGTATTGGCCGGTGACTACGCCGAGAACGACGGCATCATCGCCGCCCAGTCCGGCCACGTGGTCCTCGCCTCCGGCGCCAAGGCCACCCTGAGCCTCAAGGGCAACAGCCTCGTCAACTTCGCCGTCGACCAGGCCACCCTCGCCGGTTACGCCGGCGTCAAGAACACCGGCTCCCTCATGGCCGATGGCGGCACCGTCATCATGACCGCTGACGTCGCCAACGCCCTCAAGGCCACCGTCGTCAACAACACCGGTCTCGTCCAGGCCCAGGCCATCAGCAACCAGGGCGGCGCCATCTACCTCACCGCCACCGGCGGCAACATCGAGAACTCCGGCACCCTCGACGCCGACGGCGCCATGAAGGGCCAGGCCGGCGGCACCATCGTGCTCAAGGGCGACGGCCGCACCACCCTCACCTCCGCTTCAAAGATCGACGCCTTGGGCCAGAACGGCGCCAAGGGCGGC
>DASXYJ010000204.1:0-4971 GCA_036502565.1 Gammaproteobacteria bacterium | reverse complement strand
AGCCCTGGATCATCTTGTACATGCGGAAGCCGAACACGCCGCCGACGATGAGGATGACGCCCAGCAGGATGCCGCCGGCGATGAGGAAACGCTTAAGCATTGGTATAACCTCTGTTTCTGGATGCGGCCTGGGACGCTTTGCTGCGCGGCCGGGCCTGTCGCGTGGATCGATTCGTGGTCTTTTCGCCGCCCTTCGCCAGTTCGTGGCGATGGGCGCGTATGTAGTTGCGGGCGGCGCCCATCACCGCCTTGCCGAAGCCGCAGACGAAGTCGGCGCCGGTGGGTGCGGGCTTGCCCGCCTGGGCGGATTCATAGGCGCCGATCAGCGCGAGCTTGTGCTCGAGTTCCGCCAGGTGCTGGTCCAGCACCGCGTCCAGCCGCGCCGGGGGCAGCAGGTGGGCGAAGTGCATGATCACCAGGAATTCGGACTTGACCTTGTGCTGCGGTTCGGTGGATTCCAGGCGTTCCAGGAACGCCTTCCGCCCGGCCTCGGTCAGATGGTAGAGCTTGCGGCTCGGGCCGCCCTGGCCCGGGACCGTCTTGGCGCTCACCAGCTTCTCCTCGGTGAGCTCAGCCAAGGCGGGATAGATGGAGCCGTAACCCGCCAGGAAACAGTGGCTGAAGGTGCTCTCGAAGAACTTCTTGAGGTCGTAGCCGGTGGCATCCCCATGGGTGAGGGCCCCCAGGCACAGGTCTTTGACGTCCACGCGGTTCCTTGGAGGATCTTAAAGGGCTTTTCGAGGGCGCCAATCCTATATCGGGTTGATATATAGGGCAAGTGACGCTTGTCATGGGAAACAGTCTCGCTGCCCCGCGGTATATGGACCCGACGTGGAGATGAAGGTTCCGGGGGCAGGTCCCGCTACTTGGGCGAAGATGACGCCCGTTTGGCGATGTCGAGGTGCGGTGCCACCCGGAACGCCGCCTTGGCGGCTTCCTGGATGCGGCCATCCTTGCCGATGAGGTAGGTGACGCGGGCGACGCCCAGCCCCAGGGGGCCGTTGCAGTCGTAGGCGCGGATCACTTCCTTGCGCGGATCTGCCAGCAGCGGGAAAGGCAGGCTGTAGCGTTCCCGGAAGCGGGTGTGGGTGGCCTCGTCCTGGGGGCTGATGCCGATGAGGGTCACGCCGGCCCGGGTGAGCTCCGGCGCCACCTCGCCGAAGGCGCAGGCCTCGCGGGTGCAGACCGGCGTGAAGTCCGCCGGGTAGAAGTAGAGCAGCACCGGGCCCTTGGCCAGCAGTTGCTTGAGCTGGACCAGCTTGCCGTCATGGTCCGGGAGCGAGAAATCCGGTGCGGTGGCGCCGACTTTAAGCATGGCGGGATTCCTTTGGAGATCGAGGCCCGGCAGGGCCGCCGGTACGCGCTGGTATAATGACACCTCCTCGGGGGCCGCGGCGAGCCCGCGCCCCACGAAACCCAATCCAGACAGGTCCGACATGAAGATAACGGTACACGGCAGTGGCTACGTGGGGCTGGTGAGCGCGGCCTGCTTCGCCAACATGGGCAACGACGTCCTCTGTGTGGACGTGGACAAGTCGCGAGTGGCGCGCCTCAAGGCCGGTGAGGTGCCCATCGTCGAGCCGGGCCTCGACCATCTGATGGCGGACGGCATCAAGAGCGGCCGCCTCAAGTTCACGGACGTGCCTGCTGAGGGCGTCAAGTTCGGTCTGCTGCAGTTCATCGCCGTGGGCACGCCCCCGGACGAGGATGGCTCCGCCGACCTTCGCTACGTGCTGCAGGTGGCCAAGACCATCGGCGAGCACATGGATTCCGAGAAGATCGTGGTGGACAAGTCCACGGTGCCGGTCGGTACCGCCGACAAGGTGCACGACGCCATCGCCGCCGCGCAGAAGGCGCGCGGCACCAGCCACCACTTCGAGGTGGTCTCCAACCCCGAGTTCCTCAAGGAAGGCAGCGCGGTGGAGGACTTCGCCCACCCGGACCGCATCGTGGTCGGTGCCAGCGGCACCCGCGGCGTGGAAGTGATGCGCACCCTGTACGCGCCCTTCACCCGCAACCATGAGCGTCTCATGATCATGTCGGTACGCGACGCTGAGTTCACCAAGTACGCCGCCAATGCCATGCTGGCGGCGCGCATCAGCATGATGAACGAGTTCGCCAACATCGCTGAACGCCTGGGGGTGGACATCGAACAGGTGCGCAAGGGCATCGGTTCCGATCCCCGCATCGGTTACCACTTCCTGTATGCAGGCGTGGGCTACGGCGGCTCCTGTTTCCCCAAGGACGTGTCGGCCCTGACCCGCACCGCCAGCAAGTCCGGCTACGAGCCGGTGCTGCTGAACGCCGTGGAGGAGCTCAACCGCCGCCAGAAACAGACCCTGTTCCAGAAGGTGCACAAGCATTTCGGTGGGAACCTGAAGGGCAAGACCATCGCCCTCTGGGGCCTGGCCTTCAAGCCCAACACCGACGATATGCGTGAGGCCCCGAGCCGCGTATTGATGGAAGCCTTGTGGAAGGAGGGCGCCAAGGTGCGCGCCTTCGATCCTGCCGCGCTGCACGAGGCCAAGCGCATCTATCCCTCGCAGCCCCTGCTGGAGCTCTGCGAGGCGCAGATGGATTGCCTGAAGGGCGCCGATGCGTTGGTGGTGATCACCGAGTGGACCCAGTTCCGCAGCCCGGATTTCGACGAGATCAAGAAGCTGCTCAAGCAGCCTGTGGTGTTCGACGGCCGCAACGTCTACGACCCGGCGGCCATGCGCTCGCAGGGCATGATCCATTACTCCGTGGGACGTCCAGCCGTGAACGTCTGAGCCAGTTCTGCGGGACCGTAATGAAGAAGGGGCGCCTCGGCGCCCCTTCTGTTTTCTATCACGTCACTTGGCGAGGTATCGGCGCCTCAGCAGCGCCAGACCCAGGCCCAGCAGGCTGAACAGGTCGAGCACACCACCGCCGGACTTGCCGCTGGCAGGAGGTGGGGTGCCGCCGCCGCTGCTGCTGGATGCGGTCGTGATGGCCACGTCCGCGGTCTTGATGCAGCCCAGCTGCGCGCCGCCGCCGGGTGAGGAGAGCGCCACACGGAAGTGCAGGAAGCCGGACGAAGCCGTCCCGATCTTGCCGGTATTGGTGAGCGGGATGGTGAAGGTCTTGGCCGCACCATCGCCACTGGCCCAGCTCACGGTACCTTTGCCCGTCGTGTAGTTGGTGCCTGCGATCGCGGAGGGGTTGCTGGAGTCGATGCCGCCGTTCTCGGTGGCATAGGCCACGCTCACGGCACCGCTGGTGCCGGAGCGCAGCAACGTGAGCTTGGCGGTGCCGGCGTCCTCGTCGTACTCGTAGTTGCCATCGAAACTGATCTGGTCGGTGCCGGCCGGGGCATAGCAGGCAGTCAGCTTGTAGGCCTGACCGCTGCGGCCGGTGAAGTTCACCACCACCACGTGATAGGTGCCGGCACTGGTGAGGGGTGGCTTGGCCGCATCGAAGGGGTTGGAGAGACCATCATAGGCGATGCTCTCGTCGCCATCCTGGCGGCCGCTGGTCTGGGCGTTGGGCTCAATGTACTGCTGGAACTCGGGGTCCGAGCTCGGATTGTCCACGCCCAGTGTCTCCAGGTACTGCGGCAGCCGGCTCTTCATGGCGATGAGGTCGATGTCCACGCCGCCCGAGGTGCTGGACCAGATCACCAGGTTCTTGCCGCCGGCCGGCACGTCCACGTGCCAGTCCTGGAAGTCGTCCTGGGGATTGCGGGTCAGGTTGCCGGACACGGTCACGCCGTTCTGCAGCTTACCGGCCTGCAGGTAGAAGAAGCGGTCCGCCGCGCCGCCGCTGGCGGTGGTGACGTGCAGCTTGAACAGCAGCGACTGGTTGCCGTTGATGGCATTGAAGTGCACCGGGAAACTCATCGTGGCCGTGCCGTCCACTACATTGGGAGTGGTGCCGCTGCTCTGGATGGCGCCTGCGTCCTGGGTGGCGGTGCCGGCCGGCACTGTGACCTGGCTTCCGGAGTGGCTCAGGGTACCTTGCACATCGGTCTCGTCCGGACCGACGTTGGCCACCGTCACCACCAGGTTGGCGTCCTCGTTGGGGTTGATCTCGCCGTCATTGCTGGCGGCGCTGTTGTCGATGCTGGCGCTCCGCACCACGATCACGCCGTGGCTGAGGTCCTGCATCGCGAGGAAGGTGTTGAGCCTGCCGGTGGCGCTGCGGCCATCGATGCTGGTGGTCGTCTGGGAAGGCTCGGAACCGTTCAGTACATGTGCCTTGAGGTCATGCCAGTCCGGGGTCTGGGACTTCACTTCGGTGAGATACTCGCCCACCAGCGCCGCAGAGCCGGCGGTGATGGGGGAGGCGAACGAAGTACCGGCCACGCTGATCAGGCCGTCGTTGGTGCCGCGCTGCAGCGCGATGACGCCATCACCCGGGGCCAGCAGTCCCACGTTGAACGAACCCCACTGACTCCAGGACGTGAGGCTGTCGGTGTTATTGCTGGCCCCGACGGCGACGACGTTCGCCAGGCCGGGCCGGGTGCTGGTGCTGCCCGGTAGCGGGTTACCGGAAGCATCCGTGTGGGGGAAGATCACTGTCGGCGCGGAGTAGTTCGCGGGATAGAAGGCACCGGCCAGGTCGTTGTCGGAATCGCTGTTGCCGGCCGCCACCACCACCAGGATGTCGTGGTCCTGGGCATCCTGTAGCGCATCGTATTCGGCATGGGACGGGACTGGGCCGCCGAAGCTCTCGTTGATGATGCGGACATGATGCGCGATGGCGTATTTGATCCCCGCCACGATGGCGCTGGAGGTCAGGTCGGTCTTGATGGCCAGGATCTTGGCATCCCAGGTCACGCCGGCGATGGCCTCGCCGTTGTTACCGACCGCGGCCATGCTGCTGGCCACCATGGTGCCGTGATCCTGGCTGCCGTCGGTGGCGGTGGCTTGTGCGGAACCTTTACAGGTGCCGCCGCTGCAATCGGTGCTGGTGCTCAGGAACTGGCCCTGCAAGTCGGGCATGTTGAGG
>DASXYJ010000203.1:0-3686 GCA_036502565.1 Gammaproteobacteria bacterium | reverse complement strand
GGCGGCGGGTACGGGTTCGCATACGGCTGCTGCTCGCCGGTGGGATAGAAGCCGCCGGGCGTGCCCATGGGATTGGCGCTGCTGCCGGGCCAGGCCTTGCCGAAGCCGAACCTCTCGCCGATATCGTTGAGGCCGAAGGGGTTGGGCAGCGGTGTGCCTTCGCGCTTGGCGCGTGCGGTGTGGTGCGCCTCAATGGCCATGTAGAAGATCCAGCCGGCAACCAACAGGCCGAAGACGCCGTTCACGTCGCTGGCCAGGCTGACCAGGATGACGAAGACGATGAGGTGCACGACGCCCTTGGCGTACTGCTCGTTGTACATGGCGCCGACGCCGGGGATGAGGCCAAGAAGGGCGGCGAGGCCGGGGTTCGGCAAGGAGCGCGGAAGCGGTGCGCCCATTGGGGGTACCGGCGGAATCGGCCCGCCTACCGGAGGAGGGCCATAGGCTGGACCTGTCCCCGCCGTCCGCAGTGCGAGGCACTGCTCGCAGAGTATTGCAGTCCCGTAATTCCGTACGCATTCCTGGCACAACGGCTTGCCGCAGTTCTGGCAGAATGCCACTCGTTCACGATCAGGATGGTTCGCGCAATTCATACCAGTCGTCCTTCCCGTACATCTGTCCCCGTACCCAGATCCCACATCACGCGGTCCAACCCCGCCAGTTCTCTGTGTCCCGGCACATACTTGGCCAGCGACATTCTCGACCCTGGCTGCTCATGCCGCACCGAACCGGACGGCGAGCTTGATCGAGGGCCGGTTGCTCCCTTCTTGTCCGGCGCGCTCTGATTGTTGCCCGGCTGCGTGTCGGGCTGGCTGGGAGCCGGAGTGCTCGGCGCCGGCGTTGCCGGTTGCGAATCGTCGCCGCGGACGCTCTCCATGTCGTGCACGCGCGACTCCAGCTCATAGACGACCCGCAGGCCCTCGTAATACTTCACCACGCGGGCATTGGCGGAATAGAACCCCTTGCGCAGGGTCGATGGCCGCAGGTTGGCCGGGTTCAGGTCCTTGAGCTGCATGCCCGTGATGTCCATGGTCAGAGCGAGCGAGAAGAAGGCCATCGCAGCGGTCATGGCCAGCCGCGGCTGCAGGGCGATCTGCCCGATGGGGCTGCGCCGCAGCGCCGCCCAGGCCCGCTGGCGGAAGGGCAGAACCACGCCGCCTGCGCCCGCGGCTGCTACGCCCGGCGCAACTGCCGGAACCAGACCGGTGGCGTGGCCGCTGGTCTGGAGAAGAATCCTTTCGACCAGCTCCTCAGGGGGCTCAGGCTGGGGGTCACGGAGCATCTCCAGCCATGCCGCGCCGCGTTTTGCATCGGCGAGGAGCTGGCTGCAGGGCCCGCAGGTCAGCATGTGCGTGTCGAACAGGGCCTGGTCGGCGGCTGTGAGTGTGCCGTCCAGCGCGTCCGCCAGCATGGCCTCGCACTGTGCGCAGTGCGTGTTGTCCGCCTGGCTGGACGTGGTGTCCCCAAACTGTGTCCTGGGGTTCCCGAATTTGCTGCTCTCTGCCACCTAAACCACCTGCCCTTCTGTACGTTTCAAAAGCCTTGCCAGTTCCCCTCGGCCGCGGCTGATGCGGCTTTTGACGGTGCCTTCCGGCACGCGCAGAACCTGCGCAATCTCTTTGTAATCCATGTCCTGCAAATCCCGCAGAATGACTGCCTCGCGCAGCTCCGGCGAGAGCTGGGCGAGGGCCTGCTGGATCTTCACCTTCAGCTCCAGCCCGGCGACGTGGTCTTCCTGGGAGGGCTTGCCGTCCGCCAGCCGGCTGGCCATGGTGGCGCCGTCGTCCTCACCGGTGAGGCTTGCGTCCAGCGAGTCGGTGGCGCGCTCCAGACGCGTGCGGCGGAAGTGATCGACCAGCAGGTTGCGGGTGAGGGTCGTCATCCAGGTGACGAAGTTGCCCTTGTCGATGTCGAAGCTGGTCAGGTTGCGGTAGAGCTTGATGAAGACGTCCTGGGTGAGGTCTTCGGCGTCGGTGGCGGAGCCGGTGAAGCGGTAGCAGATGGCGTAAATGCGGCGGTTCTGCGACACCACAAGCTGCTGCCACGCGTGCTGGTCCCCGGCGATACACTGCCGCACCAGCCGCCCTAACGCATCCTGTTCAACCTGCTGTTCTGGTGTGCGTTGCAATCGTGCCTCATGCCCCGGCCGCGGAGCAGTTCCCGCTTCGGCTCGTGCCGTCGGTTTTGCTTGTGGCAGAAGTGTACCGCCTCGGAGGGCAGTGGCCGGAGTGGGTTTGCGGCCGCGCTCCCTGTGGGGAACGATGCCCGCCGCCGGTACGGCCATATGCCAGACGCCCATGGTTGGCGTATACGCAGGCCAACGGGTGTTGGTTCACAGCGGTGTAACGATGCGGCGCGCCTAATTCTCCGTCGGCGTCTTCTCTACGTGAGTCACCACCACCTGCAGCACCGGAGCTTTCCTCGGCTCCAGCTTCAGGCCCATCTTCTCCACGGAGTCAGTCAGCGACATCCCGCCCGTCGGGTCGGACGCCTCGGTGCTCGCCGCACCTGTCGCCGGCGCACCGAGCCTGAGAAGTGGCAGCTCGAACACCACCTCGTAGTAGCCCTTCAGCCCCGTCTGGTCGACCACCTGCCGGGCAGGGACGCCGCTGCTCTGGAGCGCAGGCGACATCGTCAACTGCGAGATCATGTCCGCCATCCCCTGCATGGTCGCCGGGCCTCCCTCCACATGGATCGTCCGCGCCTGCACATCGATCTTCTGCTTGAATTTGCCCCGCTCGCCCATATCCGCCGAGCCGGACCCATCCTTGTTCATTGTCACGATCATCAGCCCGTTCGGCCCATCCATCTTGATCTCGCCCGGCTTCAGCGGAGCCTCCGGATTGATCGCCGTCGGCCTCTCCGCCGACTCCTTCAGCTTCGGGCCGCCCTTGCCTACGACCAGCGCATAGACCGGCCCTTCCACCATCCCCTTCGTGGCCTCCAGCTTGAAGCGTTCCTCCAGGAGCGCCCGCAGCATCTTCGGCGCATCGTCTTTGCTGGAGCCCTCCGGCATGGTTGCAATAATGTCGAAGCGCTGGCCCATTACGTCCTTTATCCAGTCCGGCCCCGACACCTGGTACGGCTTCACCTCATAGGCATTCGCCACCAGCTGCACCATCGTCATCTGCAGATACTCCGCGCGCAGCCCATCCACATGGGGGCCCATGCGCGGCATCCGCCCGCTCTGCATGGCAGCCATCATCTTCGCCGGGTCGAGCGTGTCCGAAAGCCGCACCGAAGCGACGTCAAACTCGGGCTTCGCCGCACCCGCGTTAGCCGCCTGTCCCAGCACCACAGATGAGACCAGCAAAACCACCGCCCCAATCGCCGCCCGGACACACGTGATCCCGCTCTTCATCCGTCCCATCCTGCCCTTCTCCGCTTCGGCGCGATTATAGCCTCGATGCGTTCTGGGCAGTAAGATCGCCTTGCTTAAGGGCACGGCTTCAGCCGCCGAGGTCACTTCCGTGCTGCGCAGCTTTGCCCTACCGCGCTCAGTTTTCCGTCGGCATTGTCACCTTGTCGATCGCCAGCACCGGCACCTGTCCCTTGGCCGGCTCGAGCTTGAGGCCGAGCTGCTCCTGAATGGCCGTGAACAAATCCGGCGGAGCATCCGGCCCGGTCCCGCCCGCAGCGGCGACATCGTCGGGCGTCCACTTCAGGGTCAGCTTGTACCTGCCGTC
>DASXYJ010000202.1:0-8842 GCA_036502565.1 Gammaproteobacteria bacterium | reverse complement strand
CAGCAGGGCGGCCGTCAAGAAGCTGGTGACGATGCAAGGCAGGGATCTCATCTTAGCTTTCTCTCCATCTCTCAACTGAAACCGTCCTTCCATTTGCGGATGACGGCGAATGTATCCACGGCGTCCTGCATGGGACGGCCTGCGTGACGTGACGCAGCCTGCGCCACTGTCGGCGACTCACAGCGCAGGAAAGGGTTGATCTCCCGTTCCAGCTGCAGCGTCGAAGGCAGTGTCGGTTCGCCGCGTGCGCGCCTGGCATCGCACTCGGCGGCATGCGAGCGCACCGCGTGGTTGTCCGGTTCCACCGTCGCCGC
The DNA here is from genome assembly GCA_036502565.1 of Gammaproteobacteria bacterium. GTDB lineage: Bacteria > Pseudomonadota > Gammaproteobacteria > Natronospirales > REEB76 > DASUBN01. Next base: position 8,528 of record DASXYJ010000202.1, on the reverse strand, counting down.
GAAGCGCAGGTTCTTGACGGTGTATTCATGGCCGCAGCACACGAGGCTGCTGGCAGGGAGGGCGGCGAGTCTCGCCAGTGAACCGTACATCTGCGCGGGCGTACCTTCGAAGGGGTGACCACATCCGCCGCTGAACAGGGTATCACCGCAGAATAGTATACCGTGGCCGTAGAAAGCGATGTGCCCGGCAGTGTGGCCGGGGATGTCCAGCACCCGCAGGCGGGCACCCAGCCCCGGCAACTCCAGCTCCTGACCTTCCGCCAAGGGCACGTCCACCACCTCGGCAGCTTCCCGGGCCGGTCCATACACCTGGCAGCCGTGACGCGCGGCGAGCGCCCGTGCGCCGCCCATGTGGTCGGCGTGGTGGTGGGTCACCAGCACCGCGCGAAGCTTGAGCCGCCTCGCCGCCAAGGCCTGCTCCACCGGCGAGGCATCGCCCGGATCCACCGCGGCGGCGTTGCCGGAAGCATCTGTTAACAACCATATGTAATTGTCGGTGAAGGCCGGCAGGGCGCTGAGTTGGAAGTCCATCACCGCATCCTAGCGGAGCGGCCCCCTCCCGGCCACGCCGACCCGGGTGTGCTACTGTCGCCCGCAACGAGATTCAGGGGCGGGGGCCGATGCATAAGGACCTCGGGGAGTGGTGGCAGACCCGGACCGGCGGCTATCTGCAGAAGCAGGAGCGGGCGGCCCTCAAGGAGGCGCTGCCGACCTTGTTCGGTTTCTACCTGGTGCAATCCGGCTGCTGGGGTGGCGATCAATCCTTGCTGGAAGCCAGCACCATCCGCACCCGCGTGGTGGTGGGCGACTGCGGCCAGTCCGGCAGCAGCGTGGCGGGGGATCCCGCCTATCTCCCGTTCGCCTCCGACTCCATGGACGTGGTGCTGCTGCCTCACACCCTGGAACGTATGGAGGAACCGGAGCAGGTGTTGCGTGAAGCGGAGCGGGTGCTGCACGGCGAGGGCCACGTGGTGGTCATGGGTTTCCATCCACTCGGCCCCTGGGGCTTGATGCGCTACACCGGCATGCGTCGCCCCTGGCACGGACGCTTCCTGAACCTGTGGCGGCTGCGCATCTGGTTGAGGGTGCTGGGTTTCGAGGAAGTGACGGTGCGGCACTACCTGTTCCGTCCGCCATTCGCGTCCCGTACCATGCTGCGTCGTTTCGCCTTCCTGGACCGGCTGGGCTGGCGCCTCAGTGCCGGGGCCTATATGGTGGTGGCCCGCAAGAGGGTGTTCGCCATGACCCCGTTACGCATGAAGCGCAGCCGCACCCAGCCTGCGTTCAGCGGCATGGCCAAACCCACCACCCGGAGCATGGGATGAGCCTGGAGATCTATACGGACGGCGCCTGCCGCGGCAACCCGGGACCGGGCGGCTGGGGCGCGGTCATCAAGGATGGGGAGCGTGAACAGGAGTTGTCCGGCGCCGAGTCGGCTACCACCAACAACCGCATGGAACTGACTGCCGCCATCGTGGCGCTGCAGGAAGCCCCGGCCGGCAGCAGCGTGGACATCTATACGGATTCGAAATACGTGATGGACGGCCTGAACCAGTGGCTGCCCGCCTGGAAGAAGCGCGGCTGGATGACAGCCGACAAGAAGCCGGTGAAGAACCAGGACCTGTGGCAGGCCCTTGATGCCGCCAACGCCCGCCACCAGATACGCTGGCACTGGGTGAAAGGCCATTCCGGCCACGAGGGCAACGAGCGGGTCGACCGCCTGGCCAACCTCGCCATCGACAAACTGCTGGGAGTCTCCTGAGCATGCGCCAGATCGTGCTGGACACCGAGACCACCGGTCTCGAGACCTCCGACGGGCACCGCATCATCGAGATCGGCTGCGTGGAGATCCTGGACCGCCGGACCACCCGCAATACGTTCCATACCTATATAAACCCGGACCGCGTGGTGGACGCCGGCGCCCTCGAGGTGCACGGCATCGACAACCGCTTCCTCAAGGACAAGCGCCGTTTCGCCGAGGTGGCGGGGGAGTTCCTGGACTTCGTGCGCGGTGCCGAGCTCGTCATCCACAACGCCGCCTTCGACGTGGGCTTCATCAACCATGAGCTCGGCCTGATGAAGCACCAGGTGGCGGATATCCGCGGCATCTGCGGCGTGCTGGACACGCTCGAGGTGGCGCGCCGCCAGCATCCGGGCCAGAAGAACAACCTGGATGCCCTCTGCAAGCGCTACAGCGTGGACAACTCCGGCCGCGAATACCACGGCGCGTTGTTGGACGCCCAGCTGCTGGCGGAGGTCTATCTGGCCATGACCGGCGGCCAGGCGGCCCTGGTGCTGGATGCGGAACAGGTGCGGGTGGGCGCCGGCGGTACCCACAAGCCGCGGCTCCTGGACCGTAGCGGGCTGAACCTCAAGGTGCTGCGGGCCGGCGATGCGGAACGCGCCGCCCATGCCGAGAAGCTCCAGGAGATCGCCAAGGCCAGCGGTGCGCCTGCCCTGTGGACGGTCGAGGAAGCGTGATTCCCGGCCGGCTTGCCGGTATGCTGGGGATGGTCTCCATGGAGTATTCGCGATGAGACTGAGAGTCCTGGGACTCCTGACCTGCCTGGTCCTGCCTTGCGCCGCCCTGGCGGACGATCAGGTCCCATCCACCGACATCTTCAGCTACAGCACGCTGGAGCTGGATCATCTGCATCAGCACTCGGATTTCTTCGCCGACAGCTCCCAGGGCAATGGCCTCCGGGCTGCCTGGGATTTCGACGGCGGCGTGTACGTGTTCGGTCAGTGGGCCAAGCTGGATTTCGACCGGGTCGGCAGCCACACCGTGCAGGGCATCGGCGTGGGCGCCCACCAGGCCTATAGCAGCACCATGTCCTTCTACATCGACCTGGCCTTCATGCAGGACAAGCTGAGCGCCGACCTCGGTGCCGCCACCGATGATTACTGGCGCATCGACTATGGGATGCGCGCCCAGGTGACCACCATGATCGAACTGGACGCCGCCATCTTCGCCGAGCGCAACACCCAATTCGGCGGCCGGCCCTTCGGCTTGCGTGCAGGCGGTGGCCTGGACTTCGGTCCCGTGAGCGTCCTGGCGGGCATCGAGCACACCGCCAACGGCAATACCACGCTTCTGAACCTGATCTGGGCCTATCGTTAATCCCCTGAAAGCCCTGCCTATCGATGCACTGCTGCCCGATATCCGCAAGCAGCTGCAGGACCACGATTCCCTGGTGATCCAGGCCGCGCCCGGCGCCGGCAAGACCACCCGTGTGCCGCCGGCCTTGCTCGACGCAGGCTGGGCCAAGGGCCGCAAGCTCATCATGCTGGAACCCCGCCGTCTCGCGGCCCGCGCCGCGGCGCGTTTCATGGCATCGGAGTTGGGCGAGCAGGTGGGCGGTACCGTGGGCTACCGGGTGCGCATGGAATCCCGCATCGGCCGCGACACCCGCATCGAGATCGTCACGGAAGGCGTGCTCACGCGCCTGTTGCAGGACGATCCAGCCTTGAGCGGCTATGCCGCCGTGATCTTCGATGAATTCCATGAGCGCAGCCTGCAGGCAGACCTTGCCCTGGCCCTGTGCCTCGAATCCCGTGCGGCGCTCAGGCCCGAACTCAAGCTCATCGTCATGTCGGCGACACTGGAGGCGGCGCCGGTGGCGAAGCTGCTGGGGGATGCGCCGGTCGTCATCAGCGAAGGCCGCGCCCATCCCGTCGAGACCCGTTATCTGCCGCTGCGCCCCCGCGAACCAGACTTGCCCCAAGTGCAGCTGGCAGTGGAACGGGCGATCCAGGAAGAGCAGGGCAACCTGCTGGTGTTCCTGCCGGGTGTCGGCGAGATACGCCGCCTGCAACAGCGCCTGGAAGGCCGGCTGCCGGAATCGGTGCGGCTCGCGCCGCTCTATGGCGATCTCGACAATGCCGCCCAGGACCAAGCCATCTCTCCGCCGCCCGCCGGGATGCGCAAGGTGGTGCTCGCCACCTCCATCGCCGAGACCAGTCTCACCATCGAAGGCATCCGGGTGGTGGTGGACATGGGTGAGATGCGGGTGCCGCAGTTCGATCCCGTGGGCGGCATGTCGCGCCTGGAGACCATGAGGGTGTCTCGCGCCTCCGCTGACCAGCGCCGCGGACGTGCCGGTCGCCTGGGGCCGGGGATCTGCTATCGCCTGTGGCGTGAATCCGAGACCTTGGCGCCTGCCACCACGCCGGAGATCCTCGCCGCCGACCTGGCGGACCTGGCGCTGGAACTGGCGCGCTGGGGCGCCACGACTCCTCATGCATTACGCTGGCTGGACCCGCCGCCGGCGGCAGCTTTCGAGCAGGCAAAGGAACTGCTGCAAGAACTCGGGGCGGTCGACGCCCAGGGCCGCATCACCACCCACGGCAGCGAGATGCTGCGCTTGCCGCTGCATCCGCGCCTCGCGCACATGGTGCTGAAGGGTAAGGCCTTGGGATGGGGAAGCATGGCCTGCGATCTCGCGGCGCTGTTGAGCGAGCGCGACATCATGCGCGGCGGCGGCGGCATCCCGGCCGCCGACGTGCACCTGCGGCTACGGATGCTGAGCGCAAACGATTCCGAGACCCAGCGCCGCACGCGGCAGCTTCGCAACGTGGCCTCTGACCTCAAGCGCGGCGCCGGCGTACCGGCCAGGGATACCGAGACTGGCGAGGAGGGCGTGTTACTGGGTTTCGCTTACCCCGACCGCTTGGCCCAGCGCCGTCCCGGCGATGCACCACGCTATCTATTGGCCAACGGCCGCGGCGCCACGCTGCCGGAGGGCGACGACTTGAGCGCCGCGTCCTGGCTCGCGGTGGCGCAGCTGGATGGCGCAGCGCGGGAAGCGCGCATCTTCATGGCCGGACGCATCGCCAAGGCGGACATGGAGCGGCACTTCGCGGAACGCATCAGCGAAGCGGACTCCGTGACTTGGGACGAAACCAGCGGCGCGGTGCTGGCGCGCCGCCAGAAGCGCCTGGGTGCGCTGGTGCTGGAAGACGCCGCGGCTTCCGTTACGCCGGACATCCTGGCCAAGGGCCTGCTGGAAGCGGTGCGTCAGAAGGGGCTCGGCGTGCTCCCCTGGACCCCGGGCCTGCGCAACCTCCAGGCGCGGGTCGCGTTCCTGCGCCGCGTGATGGGGCCGGAATGGCCGGACTTGAGCGATGCCACCTTGCTGGCGACCCTGGATGATTGGCTGCCTCCCTGGCTGCAGGGCATGAGCCGTCTCTCACACCTGGAGCGCCTGCCCTTGGATGAAGCCCTGCAGGGGCTCATGGACCATACCCATCGTCGCAGGCTGGAAGAGCAGGCGCCCAGCCACGTCAGCGTGCCCAGCGGTTCCAGCATCCGGGTGGACTACACCGAAGGGGACATACCCGTGCTGCGGGTGAAGTTGCAGGAGATGTTCGGCCAGGCGGATACGCCGAGACTCGCTGGCGGCAAGGTGCCGGTGATGCTGCACCTGCTCTCGCCGGCACAGCGGCCGGTGCAGGTGACCCAGGACCTCAAGGGTTTCTGGCAGCGCACCTGGCCGGAAGTGAAGAAGGAGCTGAAGGGACGCTATCCCAAGCACCAATGGCCGGAGGACCCGACCGTGGCGGTGGCGAGTCGCACAGGACGTAAGCCACGCGGACGCGATGGGCAATAGACATCCGGCCGGCTTTCACCGGCCGGATGTGCGTCGCGAATCTCAGAACACGACGTGGTTACGAATCACTTCGATCTGGCCCTGCCATGCATCGGGCCCCAGGGATGCCTGGCCGACCACGTTGTAGCAGGGGATGGCGGGATCCAGGGTGAAACGTGCCACCAGCTTCTGGGCATTGGCGTCATAGGAAAGGACGAACTTGCCGGTCTTCTGCTTGCCCACGGATACCTGACTCTGACCGTTGACGATGGTCAGGCTGCCATCGAAGATCACCGTGGCAGGATCGTCACAAGTTTGGACATGGTAGCTGAAGGTGTAGCTGCCGAGGGCTGCCAAGTCGAGGTCGGTGAAGGTGGCATCGGCCACCAGCGTCGCGCTGGTGGTCCCGCTCTGGGTGTAGTTATTCAGGCCGGCCCTGAAATCCACCGCGGTCTCGGCGGCGCCGACCTGGGCTGACAGCACGAGTCCGGCCATCAAAGATGAAACCAATAGCTTGTTCATCGGAAGACTCCCTTTGTTCGTTGAATCCATCATGCGTGCATCTGGCGATGCGCGGTGGAATATACGAGACGACCGGGGGCCGGACAATCTATGGTTTGGGTGCGAAAATTTCGCCGCTGAAGATAGCCCGGCGCGGCGGCTGCGGATTAGTGGAAGAGCTTCTTCCAGAGAGGCGTATCGCCTTCTTTCTTGTGGTTCAGGGTGATGTGCAGCAGGAAGCCGGGATCGACGCCGCGGGATTCCTCGATGCCGGTGATGACCCCGGAGAGGTGGTAGGCCTTCTTCTGGCCTTCCATGTTCAGCAGCACTTCCACGTTGCTGCCGAGCTGCATGCGCCGGCTGGTGCGGATCTTCACGCTGTGGGCGGTGAGGTCCACGGTGGTGCCATAGAACTTGGAGACGGTGACGTCCTCGCCGCCCACGTTCAGGGTATGGATGATGGCCTTCTCTTCGGTCTTCATCGCAGGCTTGCCGATCCCAGTACGCGTTGTGAACATGGCGGTTTCCTGACTCCCCTGTGTCTCATCCCCATGTAAGGGATTCTAGCAACAACCGCGGGAATGTCAGGCGCTTCGTGACAAGCGTGGAGGCTTTACATAAGGGCCACCAGTCTATTCCCGCTGCCCAGGCGCATTAAGTGAAATGCCCTCGGGCGCTCTGCTAAAATCGCCGGCTTTGGGCTTCCACGCGGGAGTTCTTCCATGAGGCTTCCATGACCGTCCGCACCCGTTTCGCCCCCAGCCCCACTGGTTACCTGCACATCGGCGGCGCGCGCACCGCGCTATTCTGCTGGCTGTATTCGCGCCACCACGGCGGTACCTTCATCCTGCGCATCGAGGATACGGACCGGGAACGCTCCACGGATGAGGCGGTGCAGGCGATCCTGGACGGCATGGCCTGGCTCGACCTCAAGCAGGACGAGGGTCCGTTCTACCAGACCCAGCGTTTCGACCGTTACCGCGAGGTGGCCCAGCAGCTGCTGAAGGACGGCCACGCCTACCACTGCTACTGCAGCAAGGAAGAGCTGGATGCCATGCGCGCCGAGCAGATGGCCCGCAAGGAGAAGCCGCGCTACGACGGCCGCTGCCGTGACCGCAAGGAGCCGAAGCCCGGCGTGACCCCGGTGATCCGCTTCAAGAACCCCCAGGAAGGCCAGACCGTGGTGGAGGATGCGGTGAAGGGCCGGGTGGTGTTCGATAACCACGAGCTGGATGACCTCATCATCGTCCGGTCCGACGGCAACCCTACCTATAACTTCTGCGTGGTGGTGGACGACATGGACATGCGCATCACCCACGTGATGCGCGGCGACGACCACTTGAACAACACCCCGCGTCAGATGAACATCCTGAAGGCGCTCGGCTGCACCCCGCCCCAGTACGCGCATCTGCCCATGATCCTGGGGCCGGATGGCACCAAGCTCTCCAAGCGCCACGGCGCGGTGAGCGTGATGCAGTACCGGGAAGATGGCTTCCTGCCGGAGGCGGTGCTGAACTACCTGGTGCGACTGGGCTGGTCCCACGGCGACCAGGAGGTGTTCAGCCGCGAGGAGATGGTGCAGCTCTTCGACATCAAGGACATCAACACCTCGGCTTCCGCCATCAATCCGCAGAAACTGCTGTGGTTGAACCAGCACTACATCAAGACCGGCGACCTGAAGCGCCTTGGCGAGGAACTCGGCTGGCACTTGGCGCGCCTCGGCGTGGACGTCTCCAAGGGCCCGTCCCTGGAAGGCTTGGTGAAGGCCCAGCAAGAGCGGGCCAAGACCTTCAAGGAGATGGCGGAGGGTAGCCGCTTCTTCTTCGAAGAGCCGAAGGAATATGACCCCCAGGCCGCTGCCAAGAACCTCACGCCGGACGTAGCCCCCGCGCTCATGACCCTGCGGGAGAAGCTGGTGGCGCTGCCGGACTGGACCGGGCCGGCGCTGCACGATGTCCTCAATCAGACTGCCGAAGGTCTTGGCCTCAAGCTCGGCAAGCTGGCCCAGCCGCTGCGTGTCGCGGTATCGGGCGGGGGAGTGTCGCCGCCCATCGATGCCACGTTGGAGCTATTGGGACGGGACACGAGCCTGAAGCGTCTGGATAGGGCGTTGGAGTACATCAAGCAGCATTCTTGAAGACCCCATGGGGATTGCTCGCCCCATCCCTGGGGCTCGCTCCTGCGGGGCCCGCCTACGGCGGTCCAAAATCGCTCCCGGCGATTTTGTCGAACCCCGAACAAGGATGAGTCCGCACCCCCCGGAGCGCCATAAAAGAAAAGGGGCCGCTTGAAGCGGCCCCTTTTCTTTTATGGCGTCCCCATGGGGATTCGAACCCCAGTTACAGCCGTGAAAGGGCTATGTCCTAGGCCTCTAGACGATGGGGACGGAACCTCTCTGAAAGTGCAAGGGCGCCCAGCGGACGCCCCTTTTCGAAACTT
>DASXYJ010000201.1:0-2035 GCA_036502565.1 Gammaproteobacteria bacterium | reverse complement strand
CCTACCATGGCCAGTACATCGGTATCGTCAGCTCCGTCAAGCGCCTGGTCTATGGCAACTTTTACATCCCCCAGGCGGGCTGGCTGCATGAAGATACCCAGCCGGTGGACGTCTGCGATGGCGGACGCAGCTTCTTCGGCGTGGTGTTCGACCCCACCACCAGCAAGATCGTCGACATCGCCTTCAACGGAGAGGGATGAATCCTGTGCATCATTCCCGACTCTGCGCCGTGCTGATCGACTGCAAGACCGAGGACGTGGACGAAGCTGCCCACTTCTGGGCCGCAGCACTCGGACGCCCGGTGGACATGGGGCACTCCGCGAGCCGCGGCAATTACCGCATGCTGGAGACGCCGCCGGACGAGCCCATCGTGGAGATACAGAAGGTGGAGCACGAGAGCCGCATGCACATCGACATCGAGACGGACGATATCCCGGCTGAGGTGAAGCGTCTGGAACGGCTGGACGCCAAGGTGGTGCAAGAGTTACCCCGCTGGGTGGTGATGCAGGCGCCTTCCGGGCAGCGCTTCTGCGTGGTGCGCATTCAACGCCCGGGTTTCCCCAAGAACGCTAACCGCTGGGATTGATCCCGGCTTTCGAACCAAAAGAGCATAACCATGGCCAAGACTCTGGAAGTCAAAGTCCCGGACATCGGCAACTTCAAGGACGTGGACGTCATCGAAGTGCTGGTGAAACCTGGCGACAAGGTCGAGAAGGAACAGGGTCTGGTGACCCTGGAGACCGACAAGGCCGCCATGGATATCCCGGCCCCCCAGTCCGGTATCGTGAAGGAGCTCAGGCTCAAGAAGGGCGATAAGGCCTCGCAGGGCACTCTCGTCGCCGTGCTGGAAGTCGATGAATCTGCCGCCGCTGCGCCGAAGCCGGCCGCATCCAAGCCTGCTACCACGTCTTCCTCCGCTTCTGCTGCGCCGAAGCCCGAAGCCCCCAAGCCGGCACCCGCCGCGGCAAATGTGCCGGAGTACTCTGGCAAGCACGACATCGAATGCCAATTGGTGGTGATCGGTTCCGGTCCCGGCGGCTACAGCGCCGCCTATCGCGCTTCGGATCTGGGGCTGAACACCGTGATGGTGGAGCGATACGCCGCCTTGGGTGGCGTCTGCACCAACGTGGGCTGTATCCCCTCCAAGGCGCTATTGCATGCCGCCAAGGTCATCGAGGACGCGGAAGCCATGGCCGAGAACGGTGTGGTGTTCGGCGAGCCGAAGATCGATCTCGACAAGCTGCGCGGTTTCAAGGAGAAGGTGGTCAAGAAGTCCACCGACGGCCTCGCCATGCTCGCCAAGCAGCGCAAGGTGCAGGTGGTGACGGGGACCGGCAAGTTCCTGGGGCCCCATCACCTCGCTGCTGAGAACGATGGCAAGCAGACCGTCATCAAGTTCGAGCAGTGCATCGTCGCCACCGGCAGCTCCGTGACCCGCATCCCTGGTCTGCCGGACGATCCGCGCATCATGGATTCCACGGGTGCACTGGAACTGAAGGATCTGCCGGAGCGCCTGCTGGTGGTGGGCGGCGGCATCATCGGCCTGGAGATGGCCTGCGTATACGACGCCCTCGGCGTGAAGGTCACGGTGGTGGAACTCACCGAGACCCTCATTCCCGGTGCGGACCGGGATGTGGTGCGCCCCCTGGAGCAGCGCATCAAGAAGCGCTACGAGCAGATACTCTTGGGCGTGAAGGTGGCGAAGCTGGAAGCCACCAAGGAAGGCATCAAGGCGAGCTTCGAGGGCAACGGCGCGCCGGAGCCTCAGACCTATGGCCGCGTGCTGGTGGCCGTGGGCCGCCGGCCCAACGGCAAGCTGCTGGACGCCCAGAAGGCCGGCGTGAACGTGGACGAGCGCGGTTTCATCCCCGTAGACCGGCAGATGCGCACCAGCGCCCCGAACATCTATGCCATCGGCGACGTCATCGGCAACCCCATGCTGGCCCACAAGGCCAGCCATGAAGCCCATGTGGCTGCCGAAGTCGCCGCAGGCCACAAGCGCTTCTTCGATGCCCGCGTGATCCCCTCCGTGGCC
>DASXYJ010000200.1:0-3483 GCA_036502565.1 Gammaproteobacteria bacterium | reverse complement strand
CTTCAGCCGCATCGTCGGCAAGGGCGAGCCCAAGGACTTCTACGGCGTGGACCAGGACGTCTCGGCCTTCGGCCGTTTCATCCAGCGCTACATCAGCCAGAATGGCCGCTGGAATGCCCCCAAGTTCCTGCTGGGCGAGAGCTACGGCACCACCCGCGCCGCCGGCCTCTCGGCCTGGTTGACCGACAAGGGCATCGCGCTGAACGGCGTGGTGCTGGTGTCCTCATGGCTGGACCCGTTCGTGGACTTCTTCGGCCCCAACTACGCCATCGACGAGCCCTACGAGCTGTACCTGCCCACCATGGCCGCCACCGCCTGGTACCACCACAAGGTGCCGAACGCGCCAAAGGACGTCGCCAGTTTCGTGCAGCAGGCCCGCGAGTTCGCCCTGGGCGAGTACGCCACGGCGCTCTCGAAGGGTGACAAGCTCCCGCAGGCCCAGCGCCAGGCCATCGCCGAGAAGCTGGCGGGCTTCACCGGCCTGCCGGTGGCCTTCATCCTCGAAGCCAAGCTGCGCATCACGCCGGACCGCTTCCAGAAGGGCCTGCTGCGCGACGAGGGCCGCAGCACCGGCCGCCTGGATGCGCGCTACACCGGCATCGACCATGACTCCGCCGGCGAGTCGCCGGAGTCCGACGCTGCCTCCGACGCCTTCGGCCCAGCCTTCGTGGCTTCCTTCAACGACTACGTGCGCAGCCAGCTCAAGCTCGACACCGACATGAGCTACAAGCCCACCTCCTACGACGTGGGCAACGAGTGGGACTGGAGCCACACCATCAACGGCAACAAGTCGCCGCTGTTCGACGTGGCCGAGGACCTACGCGAGGCCATGACCCAGAACCCGCACATGCTGGTGTTCTCGGCCAACGGCTACTATGACTTCGCCACGCCGTTCTTCGAGACCGAGTACACCCTCGACCACATGGGCCTGGATGACACGCTGCAGAAGAACCTGCGCTACGGTTACTACGAGTCCGGCCACATGATCTATATGCACGAACCGGCGCTCAAACAGTTGAAGGCCGACCTCGCGAAGTTCTATGATGACGCGACTCATCAGTAAGCGATAATCGAAGCTAGAGACCAGACGCCCACCGAAAGGTGGGCGTCTTTTTTATGCGCTTAAAGTGGCGCAGGGATGCGCCATAGTTTTAGATTGACCTTACGAACAAGCAAGCCGCCGAGTCCGGGCATGTACCGGGCTCGGCGGATTGAAAAAGCCCAGGATGGGCTTTTTCAATTAGATCAGGAGGACCTAAGCTTTTCGCTTCGATCCGGATGATGGAATAACAAGACCACCAATACAGAAGACATGGCGAGACCGAACATGAGCCAGAACGGCGTGGCAAAGCTGCCGCTGCTGCCCACCAGCCAACCGGTGACCGTGGGTGCGAGATAGCCCGCCAGGGCGAATAGGGCGTCCATCACACCCAGGGCGGTGCCGGAGCGCTCGCGGGCCACGTCCACGTTGATGGCGTAGTAAGCAGCATTGGTGCTCATCCCCAAGGCCACCGCCAGGGTGATGAAGATGAAGGCCACCGTGAAGTCGTGGGTATAGATGAGCGGCAGGATGCACAGCGCCGCCAGCAGTTGCGAGATCCAGATGGGATGGGAGCGGGCCACCCGCAGGCTGCCGGTGCGCTTCAGCAGCCAGTCCGAGAGATAGCCGAAGCCCCACAGCAGCAGGGCGGCCGCGAGCCAGGGCAGCACGTTGAACATGCCCACCTGCTTCAGGTTCAGGTCATAGACCTGCTGGAAGTAGCCCGGCAGCCAGGTCATGAAGAAGAACAGGTAGTAGCCGAACACGAAGAAAGCCCAGTCATTGGCGAGCAGGGTCGGGTTCGAGAACAGGAACTTCCAGAGGCCGGCACCATGCCTGCGGCGTTCCTCGACCTGGGGCGGTGGTGCGCCTTCGCGGATCTGGGCCAGCTCCGCCTTGTCCACGTGCCGGCTCTGCTCCGGGAAGTCCCGGAACAGCAGCCACCAGGCCGGCAGCCACAGGGCGCCAAGCACCATGAGCACGATGAACATGCCGCGCCAGCCGAGATGGATGATGAGCTGGGTCACGATGGGCGCGCCCACCGCCAGCGCCAAGGGCACCGCCACCAGCGAGTTGGAGAGCGCGATGGCCCGCTCCCTGGGCGAGAGCCAGTCCGCCACGGCGCGGTTCAGGGCCGGGAAGTTGGGGCCTTCGGCGAGACCGAGCAGGATCCGCGCGCCGTAGAGCATCCCCACGCCGGCCGCGAGGCCGGTCATGCCGATGGAGACGGACCACACCAGGGAGGCCACGAACAGCGTCTTGCGGGCGCCGTAGTGGTCGGCCCAGATGCCGCCGAAGAAGGTGGTGACGATGTAGCCGATACCGAAGGCGCCGAGGATGTGCCCCACCATGGCGGTGTCGAAGCCGAACTCCCCGGCGATGCCGTGCACCGCATAGGACAGGGCCGAGCGGTCCACGTAGTTGACCATGGTGATGAAGAAGATCAGGGCGATGACCACCCAGCGGAAACGGGTACGCGCCATCATCGGTCTCCGTCAACGTGTGAGCGGAGCCGCCATGGTACCCCGTCGTAGGAGTGTCTTATCTACGAACCTCGGCGTGGAGATGTTTTTCCACGTGTGCCAACAGACCGTCGAGGCCATCCCCGGCTTTCTGCAGTGCCTCGTGGGAACCGCGCGGATAGAGCTTGCCCTTGGACTTGAGACGCAGGCCCTTGCCGTTGACCCGCTCCACCACGCCGTTGTCCAGGAGTTCGTCCAGGATGGCGCGGTAGGGCACGTCGCCGCCGTAGCTGCGCACCAGGCCCAGGAAGGAGTCGTTGCCGCCCTTGATGACCAGCACCTTGGGCGCGCCGCGGCCGTCCACGTAGGGCGGCAAGAGCCAGCCCGCCACCACCCGCGCGGCGCGGTTGCGGGAAGGCAGCTCCTTGCCGTCGCCGGGCATGGGTTGGCGCGACAGGCGCATCACTTCCTTGCGGGACAGGCCCGTGAGGATGGCGGCGCGGGACTTGAACTGGCGGCCGCGGCCGCTCAGGGACAGCAGAGGATCGTTCAAGGCCACGTCCACGAAAACCCAACGCGCGATGTCCTCGAACTCAAGGCAGGACATGCAATGTCGCAGGGCGATGCGGGTTATAGGCCGCAGGGTGCGGACGATGAGACTGACGAGTGCCCTTTGCAGGACCGGCTGTTTTGCAGCCATCGGACTCTCCCTATCCCTCTGCCGCGAGGACCGTTCGCGGCCTCCAGGGGATGGCCGTTATAGTTTCGTGTCAGGGGTATACACCACCGTGCCGGATTGCGAAAGTCCCGGAGAAACAGTGGGTTACATATCCCAAAAATTCTTTGGGAATCCTTAGCCTCACCAGGTGAGCGGGAGGTGGCGCGGCTGGGCGGCGACCCGGTCCAACCAGGCCCGTACCGCCGGGAAACGCTCCAGATCGAAGCCGCCCTGGTGGGCGACATGGGTATAAGCATAGAGCG
>DASXYJ010000199.1:0-2311 GCA_036502565.1 Gammaproteobacteria bacterium | reverse complement strand
AGGTGGTCGGAGATCCACTCGGGTTGCACTCGTGCCGCCAGCGTCTTCAGGCGCTTCAGGTATGCCCTGTCGAGCGGGTCCATGCTGCCGATGGAGAGCGAGACGCCGTGCATCACCATGGGGTAGAGGGCGCGGAACCGGTCCAGGTAGTGGAGCGGCTTGCCGCCGTCCACCATGTAGTTCTCGGAGATGACTTCCAGCCAGTCGATGGCCGGCTTGTCTGCGAGGATCGCCTCGTAGTGTTCGGTGCGCAGCCCCAGGCCGAAGCCGAGATAAGGGCGCGTGCTGCTGGCGTGCTTGGCGTTCACGTCTGGATTTTACCTGTCCATAAAAGGAAAGGCCCGGCCACCCTTTGGGAGTGGCCGGGCCGTTTCACTCAAGCTTCAGACAGCAGTATTACTTGCCGCCTTCGAACTTGCCGCCGGCCTTGTCGCAGTCGGCCTTGGTCACCACGGTGTAGCCCTTGCCCTTGCAGGAGTTCTGACCCTTGCAGGCGTGGTCGGCGCTCTTGCAGGCGCTCTGGCCCTTGCAGGAGTTGCCACCCACGCACTTGCCGGTGGCGGCAGCAGCGTCGGCGGCGGTGGCGAGGGGAGCCAGCACGAACAGGCTGGCGGCGACGGCGGCGATAGCGATACCGGAGACTTTGGTCGTGTTCATCGTGAGAGTCCTCTATAGAGTTTGGTTATGTGTACCCATTCACATCCAAGCCGATGCTGGCATACCAGCACCGGTCGAGAACCAGATCCCCTTCGCGGGGGCATGGTGCCCGCGTTTCCCCATCACAGGGAGGTCCGGGTTTTAGACCGGCCCGCACTGGATACGGACCATCGGGGTGGTTGGAGGCGGTGGTCGACACACCCCTGATCACCTTTAGGTCTTTCCAAAGACCCGATGGAGGGCTATTTATTACATCGTCCGGGGTTTAACCGACAACGAACATGAGACATAAGGCGGCACAAGGTCTATATTTTTAGCAAGGATGCGCTAGGACGCCTATACCCTATCAAATTAGTATGAATTATGGGGGATCCAGCCATGCAGCAGAAGCACGACCAACACCACGGGCACGAGCGCAAGCACGTCCACATCCACGCTCAACATTATGAGCAGGACAAGACCGGCGGCCGGATGTGGCTCATGGGCGGTGTGGCGCTCCTGGCCGTGGCCGTGGTCTACAGCGTGGTGCTCATCACCCACTCCCGGGCCAAGGCCGCCACCGGCAGCAACCTGGAGCTGGTGCAGATGCAGTTCGATCCCAGTCATGACGGGCTCGGGGTGACCTCCGGCTCCGACAAGGCCACCGTCACGGTGCGAGAGTTCGCCGACTTCCAGTGTCCCGCCTGCGGCGGCTTCGAGCCGATCATGGAACAGATGCGCAAGGAATACGTGGACACCGGCAAGGTGCGTTTCGTGTTCTTCGACTTCCCGCTGGAAGACCTGCACAAGAACGCGGTGATCGCTTCCCAGTTCGCGCGCTGCGCCGGCGACCAGAACAAGTACTGGCCGATGCACGACACCCTCTACGCCAACCAGGCGCAGTGGGGCGACATGAAGGACCCGCTGGACACCTTCCTGGGTTATGGCGGCAAGCTCGGCATGGACGACGGCCGGCTGCTCTCCTGCATCCGTACCGGCAACACCCATCAGGACGTGGTACGCAGCGAGGCCTACGGCGACGCGCTGGGGCTGCACGCCACGCCCACCTTCGCGGTCAACGATCAGGCCTACGTCGGCGGCGTCGCCTATGGCGACCTGAAGGCGCTCATCGATGCCCAGCTCGCGGGGCCCGCGCACTGATGGCTGAGTACCGCATGCAGGGTGCGGACCTCTACGACCGCAACAAGAACCGCATGGGCTACGCGCGGGACAACGCCGTGTTCGACGCGACCAACCGGCGCATGGGTTACCTGCGGGGCAACGACATCTACGACGCCACCAACCGGCGCATGGCCTATCTCAAGGAGCTGGACGTCTACAGTTCCACCAACTACCGGGTGGGGCGCATCGAGGATTTCAGGAGACGCATCGACAAGGCGCCGGAGGGACCCATCGCCGTCGCCTTGTTGATGTTGCTGGCTAAATCGGCTGACGGCTGAAAAAGCTACTGCGCTCGGTATAGCTTCGTTGCGGTCCGGCTCGCGCTCCTCACGTACTGAAGAGTACGCTCCGGGCGCTCGCCTCCCGCGCCTCGCTCTACCTTCGCTCGCTACGCTTTTTCAGGCAGTGCTAACCAATGTCCGCGCGCTCTCGAACGAGCTTGAGATAAAGTTGTTCGTCCGGCATGCGATTCTCACGTTGCGCGCGCCATAGC
>DASXYJ010000198.1:0-1861 GCA_036502565.1 Gammaproteobacteria bacterium | reverse complement strand
CTCGGCCTTGTAGCGGTTGATGGGGTGGCCCGTGAGGTAGAGACCCAGGGTCTCGTTCTCGGCGCGCAACCGCTCCGCCTCGTCCCAGTCCGGCAACACCTTGGCGGGTAGCGCCGACTTCTCCGCGGCCGGCGCGGAAGCCGCCACGCCGAACATGTCGTTCTGCCCCGCTTCGCTGGCGCGGCTCTGTTGCTGGGCGGCCGCGAGCGCGTCCGGCAGGCTCGCCATCAGCGTGGCGCGGTTCGGCCCCAAGCCATCCAGCGCGCCGGCGCGGATCATGGCCTCCAGCACCCGCTTGTTCACCTTCTGCAGATCCATGCGCCGGCACAGGTCTTCCAGGTCCTTGAAGGGACCGTTGGCCTGGCGTTCCGCCAGCAGGCCCTCGACGGCGGCGAAGCCCACGCCCTTGATGGCGCCGAGCCCGTAGCGGATGGTCTGGGTGTCGGCGGCGGTGAATTTGTATTCGGAATGGTTGACCTGGGGCGCCAGGATGTCGATGTCGATCTGGCGGCATTCGTGGATGAAGCCCACCACGTTGTCGGTGTGGTCCATGTCGGAGGACAGCACCGCCGCCATGAACTCGGCCGGATAGTGCGCCTTCAGCCATGCGGTCTGGTAGGAGAGCATCGCGTAGGCGGCGGAGTGGGACTTGTTGAAGCCGTAGCCCGCGAACTTCTCCATCAAGTCGAAGATGTAAGTGGCGAGCGCGCCGTCCACGCCGTTCTTCACCGCGCCGTCGGTGAAGATGCTGCGCTGCTTGGCCATCTCCTCCGGCTTCTTCTTGCCCATGGCGCGGCGCAGGAGGTCGGCGCCGCCCAAGGTGTAACCCGCCAGCACCTGGGCGATCTGCATCACCTGTTCCTGGTAGAGGATCACGCCGTAAGTGGGCTTGAGGATGGCCTCCAGCTTGGGGTGCGGGTAGTCGACCTTCGCGCCGTGCTTGCGGTTGATGAAGTCGTCCACCATGCCCGACTGCAAGGGGCCGGGACGGAACAGCGCCACCAGCGCGATGATGTCCTCGAAGCGGTCCGGCTTCAGCCGGCCGATGAGGTCGCGCATGCCGCGGGATTCGAGCTGGAACACCGCGGTGGTCTGGCAGCGTTTCAGGAGGGCATAGCTGGCGAGATCGTCCATGGGCAGGGCGCCCATATCCAACAGCGGCTCGCCCTTCTCCGCGCGCTGCGCGTTGATGGTGCGCACCGCCCAGTCGATGATGGTGAGGGTGCGAAGCCCCAGGAAGTCGAACTTCACCAGGCCCACCGCCTCCACGTCGTCCTTGTCCAGCTGGGTCACCGGATGGTGGCTGCCGGCTTCGCAGTAGAGCGGCGTGAAGTCCGTGAGCTCGGTGGGCGCGATCACCACGCCGCCGGCGTGCTTGCCGGCGTTGCGCGCCAGGCCTTCGAGGCGCTTGGCCAGGTCGATGAGCGCATGCAGCTCGTCGTCGGATTCATACAGCTGCGCCAGCTCATCGACGTCCGCCAGCGCCTTGTCGAGGGTGATCTCCAGCTCCATGGGGATGAGCTTGGCGATCTTGTCCACATAGCCGTAAGGGTGGCCGAGCACGCGGCCCACGTCGCGCACCACGGCGCGCGCCGCCATGCTGCCGTAGGTGATGATCTGGGAGACCCGTGCGTGGCCGTAGCGCTCCGACACGTAGTCGATGACCCGGTCACGCCCTTCCATGCAGAAGTCCACGTCGAAGTCAGGCATGGAGACGCGTTCCGGATTCAGGAAGCGCTCGAACAGCAAGTCGTATTCGATGGGGTCCAGGTCGGTGATGCCGAGGCACCAGGCCACCAGCGAGCCGGCACCGGAACCGCGGCCCGGGCCCACCGGGACGCCGTGGTGGCGCGCCCAGTCG
>DASXYJ010000197.1:0-2035 GCA_036502565.1 Gammaproteobacteria bacterium | reverse complement strand
TTCGGCGAGGTTCGGCGCCGCGATGCCCCGCTGACTGAACCAGCCCAAGTCGTGCAGGTGGGCACGCAGGGCCGCCAGCAGATAGAACACCACGCCCACGCCGGCGAGGCACTTGCTGGGGAAGGCATCGCCCGGAAGATTGGGGTTGAGGATGGCGTCTGCTTCCGGCAGCGTGCTGCCGGGAAGATGATGGTCCGTGACCAATACGCTGATGCCGCGACGCTTGGCTTCGCTCACGCCCGCATGGCTGGAGATGCCGTTGTCCACGGTGATGATGAGGTCGGGCTTGCGCTCCGCGGCCAGCACCACGATCTCCGGCGTGAGCCCATAGCCATACTCGAAGCGGTTCGGCACCAGGTAGTCCGCATGCTCGGCGCCCAGGCGCCGCAGGGCCCGCACCAGCAAGGCGGTACTGGTGGCACCGTCCGCGTCGAAATCCCCCACCACCAGGATGCGCTGCTGCCGCGCCATGGCGCCCGCCAGGAGCTTCACGGCCGTCTCCATGCCGCCGAGCTGCCGATAGTCCGCCAAGGCCGTCAGCGCGAGATCGAGGGCCATCGCATCGGCGACGCCGCGGGCGGCGTACAGACGCCGCAGCAAAGGATGCAGCCCCTCGGGCAACTGCACATCGGGGACAGCGCGGCGTTCGATGCGGCGCGTCTTCATGGTGCCAGCGGTTTGGGGAAGCGCCAGAAGCGGCGCGCGGCAGCCGGGTCGAGCGCGAAGTCACCCAAGCCTTCCAGGTGGATATCCAGTCCCACCAGGTCGCCGCTCTTCACCTGGGCGAACAAGGGAGCGAAGCGATCCCTATCCAGCGCCAGCAGATCCGCCGCGAGGGCGATGAGATCGCCTTCCTGGTACTCCATACCGATCGCAGGTTCGACGATGTTCCGGCTTGCCGAGATGGCGAGACCACGCACCAGCGGCAAGTCTGTGACGATGCGCCCCGGTGCCTGGCCTGTCTGCGCCGCCAGCTTGCCGCCACCCCAGCACCATAGGCTGTTGATGGCTGGCTGCCCCGCCGCTTCCCGCGACGTGTTCACCGCATGGGTGTGGAACAGCATCTGGGTCTCATTCATGAGCTGCTTAAGCAGCTTGCTGTCAGGACCCGTCGGCATGGCCGCCAGCACCGGGCCACCTACGAAGGGCTCGGGATCATGGGTGAGCGCATCCAGGGCCTTCGGCGCCCGCAGGTAACCCCGTTCCCGGTGCGGGAACTCCAGATGCCAGCCCTCGGCTCCATAGGTGGCGTCGAAGGCCTTGGCCAGGGACTGGAGCTCCTCATGCCGGACTTCCAGCACCGAGCTCGGCATCAGCACCAATTGGTCCCGATCCGGGGCGAGATGCACCGGGTCCGCACGCAGCCAATACGCCTGGTCCGGCTTTCCGCCATCCGCGAGGCGCATGAGGGGGCCGGGTTGGATGGCCGTGGCGTCCAGGCCGAATAGCGTCGCCAGGACGTCATGGGTATGTCGCGGTTCGCGCCGGGCAGCCCGCGCCAGCATGCGCTCCAGTTCCGGGAGGCGTGGACGCCCGGCCGCCTGGTGGGCGCGCAAGAATCCTGTGATGAGCAGGGTGGCCGGCATGGCGCACATTATGCCGACTGCCCTATCCTATAGATATGAAGTTCACCAAAGAGAACGCCGGGCGTGCGACCAAAGTGATCCGCGCCTATGCCCCGGGCCGCATCAACGTCAGCGACGCGATGCTCACCAAGAGCTTCATCGTGGCCGCCGACCGGGTGGTGGAAGACTGGCCACCCCAGCGCTTCGAAGAGTTGACGGCCGAACACCTGAAGGCCGCCCTGGCCTTGGAACCGGAGATCCTCATCATCGGCACCGGCAAGGAACAGCATTTCCTGCCTGGGGAAGTGATGGCTTCCCTGAGTAAGGTGGGCATGGGACTGGAAGTGATGGATACGGCAGCGGCCTGCCGTACCTATAACGTATTACTCAGCGAAGATCGGAAGGTCGTCGCGGCTTTACTGATGATCTGACTCAAAATTGGCTTAAAAGCGTCGCGAGCGCAGGCAGGG
>DASXYJ010000196.1:0-13518 GCA_036502565.1 Gammaproteobacteria bacterium | reverse complement strand
TGACGTCCAAAAGCGTCGCGAGCGAAGGCAGGCTTAGGCGCGCGAGGCGAGCAGGAAGGAGTGCACTCTTCTGTGCATGACCGACTGCGAGACCGAAGCGCAACGACAGCATGCCGAGCGCAGCAGCTTTTGGCTTAGTTGCCGGCGTAGTCCTCATCGAGGGACGCCAGGAACGCCGTCAGATCGGCCACGTCGGCATCCGTGAGTGCCACGTTGGACATCTGCGGATCGCCGTTTCGCAGCTGCCCGGCCCGCGCCAAAGTCCCGGTGGCTTCGTAGAAGCGCACCACCGATTCCAGGGTCTCGAACTGGCCGGTGTGCATGTAGGGGTCCGAGTCCCCCAGGTCCCGCAGCGTGTGAGTACGGAACACCGCCAGTGAACGGTCCAGCAGCGCGGCGTCGCTGCTGCCGCAGTCGGCGAACTGTCCGCTGTCGATGGCGCAGAGGAACTTGCGCAGCGAGGCTTGGCGACCGGCGAAGTCCGGGTTGGCGAAGATGTTCCATACGCCGAGGTCAGTATGGCCCGGCGCGCCGGCGCTGGGGGCCATGCGGAAGGTCTCGGTGGCATCCGGATGCAGACCGGTCACCGGCAGGTAGGCGTCGGGATCGGCGGTACGCTGGTCCAGCGTCGGCACCGTGAGCTGCGCGAAGCTGCCCTGGCCGTGGATGGAGTCGTACTCGGCCTGGGCCACGCCGTTGTTGTGCATCTTGAAGTCGCTGAACTCAGGCGGCATGTGGCAGCTCGTGCAGTTGCCGATGCCGCCGTGGACCGCTTCCTGGCTGGTGATCGTGCCGCCGGTGGGCTTGCTCAGGAAAGTGATGAGGCCGTGCAGCTCCTCGGGTCCGAAGACGAAGGGCCGGCGCTCGTGATACTTGAAATGTCCGGTCTCCACGAAGCGCGGCGCGGGCAGGCTCTGTAGCGACGTCAGCAGTGAAGCGGCGTAGTCGGAAGGCGCCTGTCCCGGAGCCGGGGAGCGCGGCAGGTGGTTCTGCAGGAGGAACTGGTCATAGGGTGAGCCGTCGTGCTGGCCGGAACTGTCGCGGGCATAGTCCAGGGTATTGAGATAGGCGGCCATCACCTTCGCCACCGCGTTCGCCACGTCGGTATCGCTGGCGCTACCCAGGTCCAGGCAGTCGTCGGCGGGCAACCGGTAGCCTGCGGGGACGCGGGGACTGCAGCCGAAGAGCGCGGCATAGGAGATGCCGGCGCTGAACTTGCGCGCCAGCGAATCCTTGCCGTCATCGCCGCGGATCACCTCGGCCACCAGGTGATAGGACTGGGCCTTCTCCGTGGCGAGCCAGCCGAAGACCCGGCCCGGGAGCGTGTTGGCGACGAGCTCCTGCATCGAGCCGAACTGTCCATCCCAATGCAGCATCGGGTCGACGTCGCCGTGCAGCAGGTCGCCGGCCATGTTGGTGGCATTGCGTGGCGTGAAGCCGCCGTGTATCAGGTCATCGGAGCGCGGCGGGATGGGCGAGCGCACCGCGAAATCGGCGAAGCTGCGCATGCCGCCGCCGCGGACGTCCTGTTCCTGGCGGCCCAGGTGGCATTGCATGCAGTTCATGGCCTGGCCCCGCATCGGGCCGGGGAGGGAAGTCCCGTGGTCGGTGAGTTCGGTGGCGACGATCGGTTCGCCGCTCCGCAGCCTGGCATTCATGTCGCCGTGGGATGCCTGCATGAAGTAGCGGGAGAAGCGGGTCTCCTCGAACAGGCGTTCGCCCAGCGACTGTTCCGCCGGGCGGCCGCGGGCCTGCTGGAACTGGCAAGTCGGCTGCTTCGCGCACAGGATTTGCGCGTCCAGGCCCTGGCTGCGGGAGCCGGGCGCCACCAGCAGCATCGCGACTAGGAGGAGCCCGATAGAGCTCAGGGAGATAGGCAAGCTTGTCTGGGGGCGTGACGCGTCCATGTCGGCTCCGTGTGCGAAATGAGTAGCCAGCGGGATTTCCCCGTGACATGGCGACCGCCATGCACAGCGTCGACGCCGACTTGGAAGAGGTGTTCCATCACCTTTCGTATCATCTGCGGCGATGCCCAATAGGCTGAGGACGCCATCAGATGCCGGACGAGTCTGCAATGTAACGGGGACTTAAACGAGCAGGTGAATGCCTGCTTCAGCAGCGGGAAAGACCGCAGTCCTGCCCCGGTGACGGCCAGGACTATGTAAAGACATCCGTTGCTGTAGACCCCTGCGCTTCCAGGGGATCGAACCGGCCATGGCGAAGATGTTCCATGTACCGAGATCAGCCTTGCCTCCTAAGTGACCGGCAATAGCAGCTCCGGGGCCGGCTCCCGCAGGTTGTAACGGGAGGCCATGGCATGGCCATAGGCGCCCGTGTCGGTGACCAGCAGCACGTCCCCTTCCCGGGTCTCCTGCAGCGGCCGGTCCCGGCCCAGCACGTCACCGCTCTCGCAGATGGGGCCCACCACGGTGTAGCGGGCCGTGGCGGGTTCGCTCAAGCGCGTGAGGTTCACGATGCCGTGGTGCGCGCCGTAGAGCGCGGGACGGATCAGCGAGTTCATGCCGGCATCGAGTCCGAGGTAACGCAGCTCGCCCTTGCCCTTAAGTTGGGTGGCGCGGGTGAGCAGCACGCCGGCGCGGGCCACCAGGTAACGCCCCGGCTCCAGCCACAGGGCGAGATGCGGATGGGCGCGCTTCACCGCCGCGAGACCGGCGTCGAGATCCGCGAGGGCCAGGCCCGCTTGCGTCGCGCGCTCCGGCACCCCCAGGCCGCCACCCAGATCCAGCACCCGCACCTCCGGGAAGGCCCGCGCCAGCTCCGCGAGCTGCAGCGCGTTCTCGCGCCAGACGCCCGCATCCAGGATGCCGCTGCCCACGTGGGCGTGCAGGCCGGTGATGCACGCACCGATGTGGGCCGCCAGCCGCCGCGCTTCTTCCAGCTCGGCTATCGGTATACCGAACTTGCTGGCCTGGCCCGCGGTGCGCACGTGACGGTGATGCCCGGCACCGGTGCCGGTATCGATGCGCAGGAAGAGGTCACGGCCGCTGAAGAGCTCCGGCCATTCCCGCAGCGGGTGCAGGTTATCGAGGGTGAGTTGCACGCCTGCGTCGAGGCCGGCAGCGTATTCGTCCCGCGGCGCGAAGTTGGGCGTGAACAATATCTCCGAAGGCCGCAGGTCCGGGAAGAGCGCCGTGACCGCGGCGAGTTCGCCGGGGGAGACGGTCTCGAATCCTAAGCCCGCCCCGTGCATCACCTTAAGCAGGCCCGGATGGGGATTGGCCTTCATGGCATAGAGCAGCCGGTCCACGTGCTTCAAGCTGCGCAGCTCGGCGATGGCAGCCTGTACCGCATCGGAGTCGTAGACGTAGCGGGGTGTGCCTTGGGAAGCGAGCGCCAGGAGATCGCTGCGGCGGCGTTGCCACCAGGCCGGCACCCCCGGCTTCCCGGCCGGCGCGTGCAGCGACTGCCAGGCGGGACCGAAGAGCGCATCGCTCTCGCCTGTGGGGATGAGCAGGGCATGCAGTTCCTGCACCAGGCGCGCGGCGTCGGCTTCGTCCACCACGAAGCTGAGGTTCAAGTCATTGGCGGCTTGGGAAGTGAGATGCACCCGGCGCTCTTCGAACAACTCCAGGACAGGAGCGAGTCGATGCAGGTTGGCGCGGATGTCCCGGCCCACCAGGCTCACGGCGGCACAACCGGTGATGAGCCGTGGACGGCATAAGCTGCCCAGGTCCTTCAGCAACTCATCCAGCACGGCCTCCGATGCCGCATTCGCGACCGGATCGAGGGACACGGTGACGCAGGTCTCGGAGGTGGAGACCAGGTCCACGGATAGCCCCAGGCGCTTGAAGCAGGCGAAGGCATCGGCCAGGAACCCGACTTGCTGCCACATGCCCGCGGTCTCCATGCTCACCAGCACCACGCCCCGGCGCAGCGAGATAGCCTTCACCTGGGCGCCGCCTTTATCAGATGAGGCGGGGCCGTCGATGACCGTGCGGGGCAGGGCCGGGTCCGGTGTGTGTCTTATATGTAGCGGGATGCCGAGACGCCGCAGCGGCTCGATGCAGCGGGGATGCAGCACCTTGCTGCCGCTGGTGGCGATCTCCTGGGCTTCGGCGTAATCCAGCCGCTGCAGCAATCGCGCTGTCGGAACCTCCCGCGGGTCGGCGCTGAAGAGACCGGGCACATCGGTCCATATCTCCAGCCGTTCCGCCTCAAGCTTCGCCGCGAGGTAGGCGGCAGAGGTATCGGAACCGCCTCGCCCTAAGAGCACCGTCTCCCCCTGGCGGTCGCGGGCGATGAAACCCTGGGTGAGCAGCAGCGGCCGGAGACCTCTGAGCCGCGCCTGCAATGCGGGATCCGGATCGTGGGCGCAGACGGCGGAGAGTTGCCGGCCGGCGGCGGACTGGTTCGCCTGCGGCACCGATTCCAGCAGTTCCCGCGCATCCAGCCAGGTCACAGGCAGGCCGCAGTGTTCCGCGTAGCGCGCCGCCAGGGTGCTGGCCATGAGCTCGCCGCAGGCCATGACCTCGGCCCTGAGCCGGGGCGTGACCTCGCCGGTGAGCTGGGCGCCGGCGGCGAGGCGCTGCAAGCGCTCTATATAGGTGTGCAGCTCCGGGTCCACCCCCAGCTCCGTGGCGAAAGCCCGATGCCGTGCCTGGATGGCATCCAGGGCCTGTTGCAGTGCGGCCGAGTCCGGCGCCGCAATCAGCGCCTCCAGGGCATTGGTGATACCGGACAGGGCTGACTGCACCAGCAATACTCGCGAGCCTGCGGCCAGATGCCCGCGTACCTCCGCGAAGGCATTGTCCCAATTGCGGCGGCTGGAGACGCTGGTGCCTCCGAGCTTGATCACTATCCACGTCTGCCCGTTCATGCTGACTCCTGGTGCAGCGGCAGCGGCGGGCATGAAAAAACCCGCATCGGCTGGCCGCTGCGGGTTGGTTCGACTTCAAGGTCCTGGTATTCGGTTCTCTATACGGACGATGCAGCCTCTCCCGCGCGGTGGGCGCCGGGTTTGCACATTTTCTTGGTGAGGGCTGCGAAGTGACGCATGGGAGGGATTCTGTTCGAGTGCCGGTATGGCGTCAAGGGTGCTCGGGGGCGATGAAGAACAGGCCCACCACGCCCAGCGCATACACCAGCAGCACCGCCAGGGAATCGAGACCCATTCACAACACCTGCCGCTTGGGACGGAAGATGAGACCTGCCATGTAGATGAGCGTGAGCAGGACGCCGAGGGCGGTGAGGTAGATGTCGGTGCGGTGGGCCTGAGGCAGCACTGCCTCGCCGGATATCAGCGTCGCCATCAGGAACAGCACCGGCAAGAAGCTGTTGCCGCCGAAGATGTCGCTGAAGGCCAGCTGGAAATCGCCGAGCTTCACCGAGGCGAGACCGGTGGAGACCTCCGGCAGCGCGGTGGCCGCAGCCAGCAGCGTGGCGCCGAACACCACGCCCTGCATGCCGAGCCCCTTGGCCAGGGTCTCGCTGGTGGCCTCCAGCAGTACGCCCGCTACCAGCGTGACGAGGCTCGCCGCCAGGAAAGTGAGCGTGACCCGTAGCGTGCCGCGGTGTTTCTCCTTCTGCTCCTTCACCCGTGCCTTCTTGGCGCCGCCGCGCTTCATGCGCTGGCCGCCGGGGGGCACGCCCGCGTCGTGCCAGGGCAGATCGGTGCGCGCCTGCTTCACCAGCCAGAGTCCCCCGAGCCAGAGCGCGGCGATGATGACCGTGGGCGGCGTCATGCGCATCCAGATGAGATCTTTGGGTAACTGGGTGCCGATCACCACTACCACCAGCACCGCCACCACCATGAGCCCCTCGATCACCAGGGTCAGGGAGGCAGCGCGGTAACTGAGCGCGGCGCTGGCGCGCAGCCCGAACACGTCCATCACCACCAGCACCACCGTCTGCAGGGCGATGCCGCCCAGGATGTTGCCCACCGCCAATTCCAGGTCGTGGTGCAGCGCCGCGCTGGCGGTGATGGCGATCTCCGGTAGGTTGGTGACGATGCCGAGCAGCACCAGTCCGCCCAAGGCCTCGCCCCAACCGAGACGGTCGGCGAGCACGTCGGTGCTCAAGGAGAGCTTCACGCCCGCGAACCAGATGGCCGCGGCCGCGAGCAGGAACACGACGAAGGCGAGTGGCAGGGAGCTGAAGTCCGTCATGCTCAGTCTACCGCCGCCTCAGCAGGCCTGCCGCGCATGAACCATTCTTCTTCCACTTCGAACTGCAGCAGCTTGCACTCGAGGGCGCCGTTGTAGAAGGCGTTGATCTTGCGGGCCCTCAAGCCCACTTGCTTGGCGAGGTCCGTCTGGTCGGTGATGAGGCCGGCCTTCCAGTGCAGGCACTGGCTCTTCAGCCAGTCGCCGATACCCTTATATAGAGGCCCTAAGGTCTCCACCGTGCCCAGCCGCTCGCCGTAGGGCGGGTTGGTGACCACGAGGCCCGGCTTCAGCGTCGCCGGCAGGGTGTTCTGTTCCAGGGCCTTGTGCTCGAAGCGCACCGCCGGCGCGATGCCCGCCACCCGCGCGTTCTTCTGGGAAGCGAGGATGGCCTTGGCATCCATGTCCGACCCCAGGATGACCGGCCCCTGGCCGCGGCCGGCGTTCTGCCGTTCACGGGCATCCATCGATACCTGTTCCCAGAGGCGCTGATCGTGCTTGAGCCAGCCCTGGAAGCCCCAATAGTCCCGCAACAGGCCTGGCGCCACGTCGCCGGCCATGAGCGCAGCTTCAATCACCAGCGTGCCGGAACCGCAGAGGGGGTCCACGAAGCTGCCGCCGGCCTTGGCGATCTCCGGCCAGCCGCACTTCAGGAGCAGCGCCGCCGCCAGGTTCTCCTTGAGGGGCGCCGCCACGCCGGATTCGCGATAGCCGCGCATGTGCAGGCTGTCGCCGGAGAGGTCGATGCTCACGGTGGCGAGGTCGCGGTAGAGGTGGCAGTTCACCTGCAGGTCCGGTCGCACCCGGTCCACCGACGGGCGCCGCCCGGTGAGGTCGCGGAAGCGGTCCACGATGGCATCCTTCACCTTCTGGGCGCCGAACTGGGTGTTGGTGATCTTCTCGTTGGTGCCGCCGAAGTCGACCGCGAGGGTACCGTCGGGGGACACGTCCTGTTCCCAGGGCATCTTGCGGATGGCCGCATACAAGGCATCCGCATCCGGCACGGCGAAGCGCGCCACGGGCATCAGCACCCGGTTCGCGGTACGCAACCACAGGCAGGCGCGATAGGCATCGGCCGGCGTGCCCTCGAAGCTCGCGCCGCCGCGGG
The DNA here is from genome assembly GCA_036502565.1 of Gammaproteobacteria bacterium. Lineage (GTDB taxonomy): Bacteria > Pseudomonadota > Gammaproteobacteria > Natronospirales > REEB76 > DASUBN01. The sequence goes on along the minus strand of DASXYJ010000196.1, from coordinate 6,288 downwards.
CTTCCTTCACTTCCTTGGCGCCCAGGGCTCTCAGTTCGTCCGCCACCAGCGGTTCCAGCCCCTTGCCGGCGGTGGCGAAGAAGCGGATCAGCGGCGTCGAGGGCTTGCGCGCGGCACGGCGGGGATCCTGGCGGGGATGGGGATGGGAGCGTTCCATGGCGCTAGGGTACATGGCCGGCCCGGCAGCGCCTACTCACCGGCACCTACCTTGCGGCGAGATTGGCTATAGTGGTGGCCTCTCTCAATCCGACGGGGCGGATCTTGGACGACAGCATCGCGGTGGTCATACCCTGCTACCGGGTCAAGGCCCGGGTCCTGGACCTGCTGGCCCGCATCGGTCCCGAGGTGGCGCGCATCTACTGCGTGGACGACGCCTGCCCGGAAGGCAGCGGCGACCACATCGAGCAAGGCTGCCGCGACCGGCGCGTGAAGGTGCTGCGCCACGCCGGGAACCAGGGCGTCGGCGGCGCGGTGATGACGGGTTACCGGGCCGCGCTCGCGGACGGCGCCGGCATCGTGGTGAAGCTGGACGGCGACGGGCAGATGGACCCGGCGCTGATCGGCGCCATCACCCGGCCGGTGGCGGCGGGGCAGGCGGACTACACCAAGGGCAACCGCTTCTACAGCCTGGAGAACCTGCAGGGCATGCCGGCACTGCGCCTCATCGGCAACGCGGTGCTCTCCTTCATGACCAAGTTCTCCACCGGCTATTGGGACATCGCCGACCCCACCAACGGCTTCACCGCCGTGCACGCGCGGGTGCTCAAGGTGCTGCCGCTGGAGAAGATCGCGCGGCGCTGGTTCTTCGAGACCGACATGATGTTCCGGCTCAACACCCTGGGCGCGGTGGTGGTGGACGTGCCCATGCAGGCCACCTACTCGGACGAGCGCAGCAACCTCAGCATCCCCCGGGTGCTGCCGGAGTTCCTGGTGCGGCATATGTTCAACTACGCCAAGCGCATCTTCTACAACTATTTCCTGCGCGGCTTCTCCATCGCCTCGGTGCAGCTGGTGCTGGGGCTGGTGCTGACGGTCTTCGGCGTGAGCTTCAGCATCGCCAAGTGGGCGCTGGCGCAAGGCCGCGGCGAGTTCGCCTCGGCCGGCACGGTGATGATCGGCGGCTTGAGCATCATCCTCGGATTCCAGCTGCTGCTCTCGTTCCTCAACGAGGACATGCGCGGCCAGCCGCGCGTCACCCTGCAGAGCCGCCTGTCATGAGCGCCTGGCGCATGCTCGCGGTGCTGGCCTGCGTCGCGCTGATCGCGGTGGGGCAGTTGCTGTTCAAGTTCGCGGCGGGGCGGGTCGATCCGAAGGCGCCGTGGTGGATGCTGGCCTTCGAGCCCTACCTGATCCTGGCGGGCGTCATCTACGTGGGCGCCACCTTCCTGTGGGTGATGCAGCTCAAGTCGGTGCCCCTGAACCGGGCCTATCCGCTGTTCGCGCTGGCCTTCGTGCTGGTGCCGCTGCTCAGCCACTTCACCTTCGGCGAGCGCCTGAGCCTGCCCTACCTCGGCGGTTCCCTGCTGATCATCGCCGGCACCGTGCTCTGCACCTGGTACTACTGAGCCGGTAGCGGCTGGCCCGGCGGCGCCTTGCGCCTGCGGTCCCAGCGCAGCAGCAACAGCCCTCCCAGCATCGCCATGCCGAACACCAGCGGCAGGAACGGTATCGAGTAGCGCACGAACGGCGCCAGCACCATCAGCACGCCGGTGTTGTAGAGCAACAGCAGGCCGATCACCCGCGCCATCAGCAGCGCCGGAGCCGGCAACTGCCGCTTGGCCCGCGGCAACCACACGTAGAAGGTGGTCAGGAAAGCCAGCAGCACCAGCGGCCAGTGCAGGTAATAGGCCACGTCATGGGTGATGCGGAAAAGGAGGTTGGTCTCATAGGGGCTGCCGCGGCGCACCGGGTAGATGTAGGCGTCCCAGCCGCCCTCGATGACTTCCCAGGACCAGAGCGTCACCGGCTTGCCCACCAGGTACCACTCCAGTTCCTCGCCGGGATGTTCGCGGAAGCGCCGGCCGATCTCATGCAGCGCGGAACCCAGGTCCTTGTTGATCTCCACGAAGCGCGGGTCCCAGCGGGAAGGGCGGGCCAGTGAAGCGGGGTTGTGCTCATACTCGAAGTCCGGGTACATGCCGGCGGTGAGGGTGTCGATCATCACCGAGGAGTCACCGGCCTTGCCGATGGACACCTCGTTGCGCACCAGCCAGGGCAGCCACAGCAGCAGGAAGCCGGCCAGCAGCACCGCGCCGCCCTTGAGCGCCTGCCGGCGCGGATGCGCGAGGAACAGCATGGCCGCCAGGAACGGCGGGAAGAACTCCAGGATCGGCCGGGTGAGGGCCGCGGCGCCCAGCAAGGCGCCCGCCGCCAGCAACGCCGGCAGGAAGCGGCGCGGGCCGGCGAGGCGCGCGGCGAAGGCCGCCAGCGCCGCCATCAGCAGCAGCGTGAACCAGGTCTCCGTGACCATGAACAGCGTGGTGTCCACCTGGTGAGGGCTGATGGCGGTGAGCAACATGGCGAGCAGGCCCACCGCATAGCCCGCCAGCTGCCAGAACAGGTAGAACACCAGCAGCAGGGTCACGCTGCCGATGAGCGCCTGCCAGAGCTCCACCTCGTGGAATATCGAGGGCTCGGGTGGGCGGTCCACGAACAGGGTGAGGAACAGGGGATAGCCGGGGGTGACGAAGGCGTCCGGCTGGGGTGCCGACTCGCGGCCATCCGACTCGTTGATGTCATGGGAGTAGACGCCGTAGGTGTTCAGGTTGTAGGCGGTCTTGTAGTAGACCGCGGCGTCGCTGCGGAAGGGATGGTCCACCACCGTGCCAGCCACATCCAGGAAACGCAGGGCCACGCCGAGCAGCAGCACCAGCACCAAGCCTACGGTCTGTCTGCGGCTCAGCCTGTGGGACGCTGCGGTCTGCACTGCGGTATCTTCCATCCGGCTCGCTGCTCCCTGTGGACTTGCTGCGTCGGCACATCATACAGGCCGCCTGCGAGGCCCAGCCGCGACGCGTTGTGCTAGGGTAATGCCCCCACGCCGCGTATCCGATGCGACGACCATGAGCCGAGCCGCCGCCATACCCGCCGTACTCCTGCCTGCGCTGGAAGCAGCGGAGTCGCGTTACCGGGACAATGGCGGCTCGCCGGAACGTCCGCCTGCCGCCGCCGCCGATAGCATGTCCCGTGTCTGGGCCTCCAGCCCCTTCGTGGCGCAGAACTGCGCGCGCGAACCGCATCTATTGGAGGAGCTCGCGTCCTCCGGCGCCCTCAACGACCCTGCCTCGCCTGCGGCGCGGGTGAAGGAAGCCCTCAAGGAGGTGGCCGACGAGCGGATGCTCATGACGCGGCTGCGCCAGGTGCGCCGCCGCGAGATGACCCGCATCGCCTGGCGCGACCTGGCCGGCTGGGCGGACCTGGCCGAGACCCTGCGTGACCTCTCGGACCTCGCGGACACGTTGACCCAAGGCGCACTCACGCATCTTTCCAAGTGGCACACCGAACGCCACGGCACCGCGCGTAACGCCAAGGGCCAACCGCAGCAGCTGGTGGTGCTGGGCTTGGGGAAACTCGGCGCCAGGGAACTCAACTTCTCCTCGGACATCGACCTCATCTTCACCTACCCGGAAGCGGGGCAGAGCGACGGCGAGCGGCCCCTGGACAACGAGGAGTATTTCCTGCGCCTCGCGCAGAAGCTCAGCAAGGCCCTGGACGAGAACACCAGCGATGGCTTCGTGTTCCGGGTGGACCTGCGCCTGCGCCCCTTCGGCGAGGCGGGCCCCGTGGCGCTCAGCTTCGACGCCATGGAGACCTATTACCAGAGCCATGGCCGCGAGTGGGAGCGTTACGCCTTCATCAAGGCGCGGCCCATCGCCGGCGACATCAAGGCTGGCGACAAGCTGCTGCAGGAGCTGCGGCCCTTCGTGTACCGCCGCTACCTCGACTACGGCGCCTTCGAATCGCTGCGTGACATGAAGGCTCTGCTCACCCAGGAAGTGGGACGGCGCGGCCTCTCCGACAACGTCAAGCTCGGTCCCGGCGGCATCCGCGAGATCGAGTTCATCGGCCAGATGTTCCAGCTCATCCGCGGCGGCCGTGAGCCGCAGCTCAGGGAGCGGGGCATCGTGGCGGTGCTGACCTATCTCGGCAGCAAGAACTATCTCGATCCCAAGGATGCGGAGGCGCTGCTCAAGGCCTACAGTTTCCTGCGCCGCGTCGAGAACCGTCTCCAGGAAGCCGGTGACCAGCAGGTGCACGACCTGCCCGAGGACGAGGTGGCGCGGATACGCCTCGCCTTCACCATGGGCCACACCGACTGGGCTTCCTTCCGCGCCGTGCTGGATGCCGAACGTGCCGAGGTGCACCGGGTCTTCGAGTCCGTGGTGGTGGCGCCCAAGGCCGTGCAGGAAGAGACCCAGTCCAACATGGTCTGGGCCGACGACGCAGAAGCCGAAGCCAAGCTGAAGGAGCTGGGCTTCCAGGATCCCAAGGAAGCGGCGCGGGTGCTGCATTCGCTGCGGGAAGCCTCCCTGCGCGAGCAAGGCGAGCGCTCCCGGCGCCTCTACCAGGCGGTGTTGCCGCAGCTGGTCACCGCCGCCTGCGAGGTGCGGGTGCAGGGCACTTCGCCCGATGAAGTCCTGAAGCGCCTGGCGCGGGTCATCGAAGCCATCGCCAAGCGCTCGGCCTATCTCGCCCTGCTCACCGAGAACCCGACCGCGTTGCGGCAGCTGGCGCGCCTCGCCGCCGAGAGCGTGTGGCTGATGGACATGGTGGTGCGCTCGCCCATACTCCTGGATGAGCTCATCGACCCGCGCATCTTCAAGGAGTTCCCTTCCCAGGACTCGCTGCACGCGGAACTGGAAGGCATGCTCGCCGGCATCTCGCCGGACGATCTCGAGATGCAGATGGACGCGCTGCGCCAGTTCCAGCAGTCGGCGGTGGTGCACGCCGCGGCGGCGGACCTGGCGGGCAACGCCCCGCTCATGAAGGTGAGCGACTTCCTCACCTGGACCGCGGAGCAGGTGATCCGCAAGGCCCTGCAGATCGCCTGGCGCCAGCTGGTGGCGCGCCACGGCCGGCCCCAGTGCATCGAGCACGGCCGCCTGCGCGACGCGCGCTTCGCGGTGGTGGCCTACGGCAAGCTCGGCGGCTGGGAACTGGGTTACGGCTCGGACCTGGACCTGGTGTTCCTGCACGATAGCCGCAGCGCCGAGCAGCAGACCAACGGCCCGCGCGTGCTCGACAACATCGAGTTCTTCACGCGCCTCGCCCAGCGCGTCATCAACATCCTCTCCATCCCCACCACCTCCGGCGTGCTCTACCAGGTGGACACGCGCCTGCGCCCCAGCGGCGCCTCAGGCCTGATCGTCAGTTCCATCGACGGCTTCGCGCAGTATCAGGAGCAGCAGGCCTGGACCTGGGAACATCAGGCGCTGCTCAGGGCGCGGCCGGTGGCCGGCGACAAGGAAGTGATGGAGCTGTTCCGCTCCATCCGCCGCTCGGTGCTGGGGCGCGAGCGGGACCAGGACAAGCTCAAGGCCGACATCGCCACCATGCGCGCGCGCATGCGCGAGGAGCAGAAGCACGCGGGCGGGGACTTCGACATCAAGCTCGACCCGGGCGGCCTCACCGACATCGAGTTCATGGTCCAGTACGCGGTGCTGGCCCATGCCCACGAGCACCCCAGCCTGCTCGATTGGCCGGACAACATCCGCAACCTGGAAGGCTTGGTGGCCACCGGCGTCATGCCCAAGGCCACCGGCGATCTGCTGGCGGACAGCTACCGGGAGTTCCGCCGCCGGCTGCACCACCTGACCCTGGAAGGGCGCCCCAGCCGCGTACCGTCCTTCGAGGTGGAGCCCATGCGCCAGCAGGTGCGGGAGCTCTGGCACAAGACTCTGGGGCCAGCGGCGTAAGCCGCTGGCGCCCGTACAGGGGTCGAAGCGAAGCTTCGACGGGCATGCAGGGACGCATGCCTGGGCCGCGAGCGGAGCCGGACGCGTAGCGCGGCGGTACGGGCTGTTTAGGGGCTTGGTATAATCGCGGCTCTTCTATAGAGAGCATCCCCGAGGTCCCCGTGTCCGCAGCCGAACGCGAAAGCCTGGTCGCCCAGCCAAACGCCCAGAAGACCTACCAGGTGACCCGCCAGGACCTGCCGTTGCACTGTCCGACGCCGGAGATGAGCAAGTGGAACTCCCATCCCCGGGTGTTCCTGCCCATCGAAGCCACCGGTGAAGCCAAGTGCCCGTACTGTGGCGCTGACTATAAGTTGACGGGTTGAATCTCTTC
>DASXYJ010000195.1:0-8575 GCA_036502565.1 Gammaproteobacteria bacterium | reverse complement strand
CGCTGTTGTTCTCCAGCGTGCCCTTCGGCGGCATCCTCTGGTGGCTGGGCTGGCTCATCACGCCGCGCCTCCTGGTGGCGGTGCTCGCCACCACCAACTACTGGACCATCGATCCCGTGCTCTGCGTGCTGGCCTGGGTCTGGGCCTTCGGCGGCGAGGGAATCGAGAAGACCGCCGTGGTCTACAAACGGCCGCGTTATGGGCGCGGGCGGGAATAGCAATGGAGACTATCTACTATCCACGCCTGCTATGGCGCCTGCGTGCAGTCATGATCGATTCGGTAGTAGTGCCGGTCGCCATGATCGGGACCTTGCTCGTCGGTGTGGCCCTGGGGGTCACCGATCCGGTCCTCCGCATCGCGTTACTGATCGGGCCGCTGTTCATACTGGAACCACTCATGGTGGCACTCACGGGCGGCACCATCGGTCATCACATGCTGCGTCTGAGGGTGATGAAGCAGGATGGTAGCGGCAAGCTCAATATCTTCGCGGCGACCCTGCGCTTCCTGGTGAAGCTGTTCACCGGCTGGTTCGCTTTCGTGTTCGTCCTCACTTCCCGCAGGCATCAGGGCCTGCATGACTTCGCCTCCCGCTCCGTGGTGGTGCATAAGGACGCCATGGGGGTACCGGTGCATGAAGCCTTGCCGGAGAGAGAAGTGGAGGACCGGGTCTTCGTGTATCCGCCCGCTTGGCAACGAATTCTTGTCATCCTAGGATACGTGGTGCTCAGCATCGTCCTGTTGAACATCTTGGTTTGGCCTTCGGTGTCGGATCGATGCTTGAGATATGAGCGTTGTTCGGACCTGGAAAGGATTGTTGTCTTCGTCTTAGACATCGCATGGGTAGTAGCGATCGCGCTCAGCGTTGTACTGGGGTGGAAGGGTAAATTGTTTGGTGCGCGCAGGAGACTCAAGGCATGAGCCTGGGACTGACTGGCGTGGAACCCCACGAGATCTCCTGCCCCTACTGCGGCGAGAGCATCGAGATACTGGTGGATCCCTCTGAGGCACACCAGTCCTATATAGAGGACTGCCAGGTCTGCTGCCGGCCCATCAACATGACGGTGGTGGTAGACGACGAAGGCCTGCTGCATGTGCACGTGCAAGCGGAGGACGAGGTCTGAGGCTGGAAGTCTAGAAAGTGTAGCTCGCGTCCAACAGGGTCACTTCTGCATCCTGGTCATAGGTAGTCACCAGACGGTTGAAGCTGAAGCGCGGCGACCACTGCGCGGTTAGGGCTAGTGCGGTACGTCTTCCGGAGGCGTGCCCCCGTTCTCTTCCGCCGCCGCCGCTGCCTTCTTGGCCGCCTTCTTCGCCAGCTTGTCCTCTTTCTTCTTCTGCTTGGCGATATCGCGCTGGCGCTTGTCGAACTTGTAGTTGGCTTTGGCCACGGGCATTCCTCGGTGCAGGTGGCCCAGTATAAGCGCATATGAAAACGGCGGGCCCGTGCCCGCCGTTTCTTTTCCCGAGCGGGGCTGCGTCAGCCGCCGTGGCTCTTCAGCCAGGCGTCCACTTCCGGCAGGCGCTGGGCGCGGATCGCGGCGCGCTCCTTGATGGAGGTCTCGGCTTTCACCACGTCGCCGCGCGCGTTCTCCGGGATGTTCTTGGCGGCGTAGGCGTCCAGTTTGGCGATGATGCCGGTGTCGCGGGCGCCGAACACCAGGCGCGGTGCGTAGCGGCTGCGGCTGGCGGGCTCGATCACCGCGTTGTAGGCATCCTGGTGGGTGGTGAAGAAGTCCAGGGCCAGTTCCGGATAGTAGTGCGAGACCGCGGCCACTATGGAAGGCCGGGCGGTGGCGGGCACCTCGTCCGAGAGCGATAGCTCCAGCGCGCGCTGCGCCAGGCTCTTGTCATGGGCCAGGGCCAGTCCACGATACAGCTGGCGCTTCTCCAGGTTGGAGGTGGCGGCCTTGGCGAGGCCGTGCATCTGCTCCCAGGTGGCGGCGTCGGCATGATCCGACACGATGTCGAGCACGATCTGGCGCATGTCCGGCGAGAGGCTGTGCTGGTCCTTGAGGTAGGCCGCGAAGCGCTTGTGGGCCTCGGCGATGACGGCTGGATCGTCGAACTCACTCAGCGCCTCCAGCAGCGCGCTGCGCTGGATGGTGACGTTCTTGTCCTCGTTGGGCTTGGGGTCCCAGCCGACCGCGGCGAACAGCGGCGTCACCACCTTGCGGCCATAGGCCTTGAACGCCGCCTGGGTTGGCAGGCCTTCGTAGTAATCATCCACGTCCTGCAGCTGCTGCACCAGCACCTGCGACACCAGTGTGTCCATGGCGGGAGAAGCCTGGGTGCTGAGCTGCATGAAGTCGCCCATGGAGCTGTAGCCCGCCATGCCGAGGGCCTTGCTGTCGTTCAGCATGCCGAGCTGGTCGGCGGGTTTCAGCGTGCTGAACTGCGCGGCCAGCTTGCCGAAGCTCGGGGCGTCATACAGCGTGCGGTAGTAACCCGCCTGGCCCGCGTTCACCACGGCCAGGGTGTCGGCGGGCACGCTCACGTCCACCGACTTGTCCGAGGAGACGAGTCCGTGCCAGAGCGGCTTACCGCCGGCGGAAGCGATGCTCACCGGCACGTGCCAAGTGAGCGCCGGCTTGCCGCTGCCGTCCGCGGTGAAGCGGTCCTGGGTGAGGCGCAGGCCCTTGGGAGTGCTGGTGACCCGCAGCAGCGGGATGCCGGGCTGCAGGGTGAAGCCGTGGGCCACGTCGGTGATGGACTGCTTGGCGGTCTTGTCCAGCTCCGTCCACAGGTCGTCGGTGACGGTGTTGCCGTAGGCATGGGCCTTCATGTAGGCGCGCACGCCGCTGCGGAAGTTGTCGGAACCCACGTAGTCCTCGAGCATGCGGATCACCGCCTGGCCCTTGGAGTAGGTGATGCCGTCGAAGGCCTGACTGGCCTGCAGCACGTCATAGATGGGGGTGATGATGGGGTGGGTGCTGGTGCGGGCATCGGCGCGCATGGCGCCTTCCTTCGCGCTCACCGAGCGCAGCCACAGCTTCCAGTCCGGATGGAAGTGGTCGGGCGCCTTGTACTCCATCCAGGAGGCGAAGCCCTCGTTCAGCCACAGGTCGTCCCACCAGGCCATGGTCACCAGGTCGCCGAACCACTGGTGCGCCATCTCGTGGGCGATGACGAGGTAGACGTTGCGCTTGTCTTCCTCGGTGGAGATCTTCGGGTCCACCAGGAGGTCGCGTTCGAAGTAGAAGATGGCGCCCCAGTTCTCCATGGCGCCGAAGAACTGACTCTGGCCGGGGCCGCCGATGAGGTCCAGCTTCGGCAGCGGGAACTTCACCCCGAAGTAATCCTCGTAGTAGGGAAGGAGCTGCGAGGCCACGTCCAGGGCGTAACCGGCCTGGGCGCCGTTGCCGCGCTGCACCACGATGCCCACATCCACGCCGTCCACCTTGCGGTGGATGCGCTCGAAGTCGCCGGCGCCGAAGAACAGCAGGTAGGAGGACATCTTGGGCGACTGCTGGAAGGTGGTGCGGGCCAGGCCGCCCGGCAGCTTCTCGGTCTTCACGATGGGCGTGTTGGCGATGACCATCTGCTCCGCCGGCAGGGTCACGGTCAAGGTGAAGGTGGACTTCACGCCCGGCTCGTCCCAGGAGGGCAGGAAGCGGCGGGCGTCGGAGTTCTCGAACTGGGTGAACAGCGCACGCTTCTTGCCGCTCGGGGTGTCGTAGTCGAGGGCGAAGAAGCCGGCCGGGTGCTGGTTGATCTTGCCGCTGTAGTCGATGCTCAGCACGTGATGGCCCGCGCTCACCGCCTGCTTGAAGCTGAAGGTGACGGTCTCCTGCTTGTCGTCGAAGGCCACCGCGGGGGTCTCGTCGGAGCCCGAGAGGCTGATCTTGCCGAAGCTGAGGTCGGCGGCGTTGAGCTCGATCTGCCGGGTGGCCTGCTTCACGTCGAGGTCGATCTGCACCGAGCCCGTGAAACTCATGTGCGCCGAGTCCGGGACCACCGCCAGAGTGTAGTGGGTGGGCACCACGCCGGTGGGCAGCACCACGCGCTGCTGGGGTGCGTCGGCAGCGTTCACGGCCGCGGGACCGAGAGCCAAGGCCAGGAGCAGAGCGCGGGTATGCATGGGGACCCTTTCATAATATGTGGAGCTGCCGGGGGTTGCGACCCTGAGGGGTGCATCGTTATAGCAGGCCTCCGGCGGGCCTGAAAGTACTTTGACCTCCGAAATATCGGAAGTTCCCGCGGGCGCGAGGCTCATCTATAGTGTCAGCTATAAGACAGATGCTGGATCAAGGGGAACCATGAAAGCCTGGCAGGAGCTGTGGAAGCAGCCCGACGCCGCCATGCTGGTGGCCGGCGGCGAAGGTGAGCGGCAGGTGGCGCGCGTACGCCTGGTGGTGGTGACGCTGCTCCTGCTCACGCCCCTGTACCGGCAGATCTTCGAGCCCTTCAACCTCGAGAACTTCTGGGGCCTGGTGGTCACCTTCGCGGCCATGGCCTTCGCCGCGGGCGTGTACTTCTACCTGCGGCATCGGCCGTATCGTCCTTGGATCGGCTTCCTCACCAGCAGCTTCGATGGCTCGCTGGTGAGCCTGGCGCTGGTCATCTTCATGATCGTGGGCGGACCTTACGACGCGGTCAACGACAAGATCACCTTCGAGGTCTACTACCTGGTGCTGATGGCCATGAGCCTGCGCCAGGACCGGCGCATCTGCCTCCTGGTGGGCGGCTTCATCGTGGCGCACTACACCGCCATGGTGGTGTTCGTCATGAGCCACTACGACATCCACGCGCTCAACGCCGGCCGGCCCTGGTCCGGGCAGTTCAACACCGTGGACCAGTGGACCCGCATCATCCTGATGTGCTCGGCGGTGTTCATCAGCTATGCCTACGTGGTGCGTTCCCAGACACTGGTGAACCGCGCCATCCGCGACCCCATGACGGGGCTGCTAAACCGCGGCTACTTCGACACCCTGTTCGACTACGAGATCGAGCGGGCGCGCCGCTACGCCGAGCGTGTCGCCGTGGTGGTGCTGGATGCTGACCACTTCAAGAAGATAAACGACCGCCACGGCCATGCGGCGGGGGACGCGGTGCTGAAGGTGCTGGCCAAGACCCTCTCCTCGCACCTGAGGGAGAGCGACGTGATCGTGCGCTTCGGCGGCGAGGAGTTCGTGCTGCTGCTGCACGATACCGACGCGGCGGAAGCCGTGGCCAAGGCCCATGCCCTGCGCCAAGCGGTGGAGCGGCTGGTGGTGGGCGCGCCGCAGCACGCCATCCAGTTCACCTTGAGCGCCGGCGTGGCGGTATATCCGGAGGACGGCACCATCGCCCACGTGCTGCTGTCCCGCGCCGACCAGCGCCTGCTGCAGGCCAAGGCCGAGGGGCGCAACCGGGTGGTCGGGCGCAACGCAGCTATCTAAGCCGCAAGTGAACGCAAGAGAAAACGGCGGCCTCGTGGCCGCCGTTTCGTTTCGGTCTGACTAAGACCGCTTACCAGATGACGCAACGATCCTTGTTCACCATCGGTGAATTGTCAGGTACGTTCCAGGTCTTCTGGAACTCCGGCATGTTGGCCAGGGTGCCGTTCACGCGGTAGATCGCCGGCGGATGCGGGTCCACCGTGACCAGCTGCTGTTGGCGCTCGGGGCGGATGTTCTCGGCCCACACGTGGGCCGCGCCCAGGAAGAACTGCTGGTCCGGGGTGAAGCCGTCCAGCTTCTTCGCCGCCTTGTAATACTTGGAGGCGTGGTAGGCGCGCCAGGCGAGCGTCAGGCCCCCTAAGTCCGCCGTGGCCTCGCCTGTCACCAGATGCCCCTGCACGTGGGCTCCGCCCGCCACCGTGTAGGTGGAGAAGTGGTCGGAGATGCAGTCCGTGGCCTTCTGGAACTTGGCGAAGTCCTCGTCGGTCCACCAGCCTGGCTTGGCCATGCGGTTGCCCTTGCCGTCGAACTGGGCGCCCTGGTCGTCGAAGCCGTGGGTGATCTCATGGCCCATGACGAACCCTAAGGAACCGAAGTTCACCGCCGGGGTGGCCTTGGGGTCGAAGAACGGCGGCTGCAGGATACCCGCCGGGAAGTTGATGTTGTTGCGCTGAGAGGAGTAGTAGGCGTTCACCGTCGGCGGCGTCATGCCCCACTCGGAGAGGTCCACCGGCTTGCCGATCTTGTTCAGCTCGCGCTTCTGCTGGAACTCGCTGGCTGCCATCACGTTGCCGGCATAGGAGCCGCGGGTGACGGTGAGGGCGGAGTAGTCGCGCCACTTGTCCGGATAGCCGATGCGCTCCTCGATCAGCTTGAGTTTCTCCTGGGCCGCGGCGCGGGTGGCCGGCGACATCCAGGCGAGGCTGCCCAGGTCATCGTGCAGCGCGCCGCGGATGGCGTGCAGGATGCCGAGCACCTGCTGCTTGGAGGAGGGCGGGAAGGCCTTGGCCACGTAGAGCTTGCCCAAGGCGAAGCCGATGAGCTGGTCCTCGGTCGCGAGCACCCGTTTCCAGCGCGGTTCCAGTTCGGTGGCGCCGCTGAGCGCCGAGTTCATCTTGAAGTCCTCGTCGACGAAGGCCTTCGAGAGGTAGGGCGCGGCATCGTCCACCAGGTGCCAGCGCAGGTAGGTCTGCCAGTCGGCGAGCGAGACCTGCTTCAGCTGGCCGTCCAGCGCCTTGAAGAAGTCCGGCTGGCCCACGTTGATGCTGGTGAGGTCCGGGCGACCCACGTCGGCGAAGTAACGATCCCAGGCGAAGTCCGGCGTCATGGCCTTAAGGCCGGCGAGGTCGGTGGGATGGTAGGAGTTGTCCGGGTTACGGCGCTCCACGCGGGTCATGGAGGCGCCGGCCATGGCGGTCTCGATCTTCATCACCGTGGCGGATTCCGCCGCGGCCTTGTCCGCCGGATCCCCCAGGAGCTGGAACATGGCGGTCATGTGCGCGGTGTAGGCGTCGCGGATCTTGCCGAAGCGTTCCGCGGCAGCCTTGCAGCCGTCCACCGCGGCTTGCGCCGCCTGGGCGGCGGGGCTGGTGGCGGAGGCGGGCGCGGCGCCGCTGGCCGGGGCCGGTGCCACGCACTTGTCGGCGGTCTTCACGTAGTAGTCGCGGTCCGGGAGCCCGAGGCCGCCCTGGAAGGCAGCGCCGATGACCTTGCTGCTGTCGTGCAGGTCCTGGGTCTCACCGAAGCGGAACATCACGTTCACGCCGTACATGTGCAGGTGCGCGACCTCGTCCTCAAGGCCCTGGGCGTCCTTGATGCCGGCGATGCGGGCCATCTCGTCGTCCAGCGGCTTGGCGCCGGCGGCCTCGACGGCCTTCTCATCCATGCCGGCGGCATAGAAGTCCGCCACCTTCTGGGCATCGCTGCCGGGCTTGGCCTTCTTCTTGGCGGCGTCTTCCACCACCTGCTTCAGCACGTCCTGGTTGTGGTCATACAGGATGTCGAAGCTGCCGAAGGAGGAGTGGTCACCCGGGATGGGGTGGGCCTTCATCCAGCCGCCGTTGGCATAGTCGAAGAAGTCCTGGGTGGGGTCGACGCTCTTGTCGATCCAGTCGGCATGCAGGCCGTCGTCCTTCTTGGGCGAGGGGGCCGTGGCCAGGACGGTGAGGGGGACGGCGCAGACCGTCACCAGCAGCAGGGACTTCAAGGCACGCATAGATGCATCCTCTTGGCAGTGGGGCCGGAACCGCCGGCCGGGGAGTCTCTCAGGGGCCTCTACATATATAGCTAACTGCGGGAACCGAAAGGGATTCCCGCTGTCTGCCCATTATCGCCCCCTGCGGGGTTCAAGGCCGCCATTGGCTGGACCCTGGGAATAGGGGTAAAGTTCCGGCCTCTCTCGGGGGCCTCAAGCTCCTTATATATAAAAGAGGATACAGCCCATGTTGAAGAACCTGACCTTCAGCTTCGTCGGGGCGGCCGCTTTGGCCGTGGCCTCGACCTCCGGCCTGGCCGACAGCGCCGCCAGCGCGACCACGGCCGCCGCCGCCAAGTCGGCCCAGGCCGCCGCGCCTTTCACCCAGGACAACCCCTTCGCCAAGCCGAGCACCCTGTTCATGCAGGCGCCGGCCTTCGACAAGATCAAGGACAGCGACTACCAGCCCGCCATCGAGGAGGGCATCAAGCAGCAGCGTGCCGAGGTGGACGCCATCGCCAACAACCCGGACAAGCCCACGTTCGACAACACCATCGCCGCCCTCGAGAAGAGCGGCCAGCTGCTGGCCCGGGTCGGCCTGGTGTTCAGCGCCGTGACCGGTGCCAACACCGACGACGAACTGCAGAAGGTCCAGGAGGACGAGGCCCCCAAGTTCCAGGAGGCCCAGGACTACATCACCCTCAACACCAAGCTCTTCGCCCGCATCGAGACGCTCTATAACGAGCGCGCCAAACTGAAGCTGGGCCAGGAAGAGAGCCGCCTGCTGGAGTACTACTACCAGGAGGCCGTGCTGGCCGGTGCCAAGCTCAACGACGCCGACAAGGACAAGCTGAAGAAGCTCAACAGCGAACTGGCTGGGCTCACCAACAAGTTCCAGGATCAGCTGCTTGCCGGCACCAAGGCCGGGGCGCTGGTGGTGGACGACAAGGCCCAACTCGCGGGCATGAGTGACCAGCAGATCGCCGCCGCCGCCAAGGCCGC
>DASXYJ010000194.1:0-4287 GCA_036502565.1 Gammaproteobacteria bacterium | reverse complement strand
CCGGGACAGACTGCGGGCCCCGTGGCGGGCATCGACTGGATGAAGGCGGATCTCGACTACGCCGTGACGCAGATATCACCGGACAAGGTGCTCCTGGGGCTGCCAGCCTATGGCTACGACTTCGACGTGACCGACACCACCGGCGTGACGGTGGAGTGGAAGGATACCCAGGCTCTGGTGAAGGCCACGGGCGCCAAGCCTGAGTTCGACGCCGCCACTGAGTCCGAGCATTTCGACTACACGGCTTCCGATGGTTCCCGCCATCAGGTCTGGTATGAGAATGCCCAGAGCATCCAGGACAAGGCGCACCTGGCGGTGACCCTGAACCTGGCCGGGGTATCCATGTGGGCCCTGGGGTTTGAGGATGACTCCTTTTGGAGCGCGGTGGACTCCGGATTGCATTAGACTCGGGCCAGCGTCATCACGACCGGAGCCCCCATGCGTCTCGCCGCACTCTCTCTCGTCCTGGTACCGATCTTTTTCCTCGCTACAGCCCACGCGGCCACCACGCCTACCCAGGCTCCGGCCGCCGGCACCCAGATGGCTGCGCCCCAGGCCGAAGCGCCGGTACCCATCCCCACGCCCTCGCCTGAGTCCGTCCGTTACTACGAGTCCGGCAACGTGCTGTGGGTGATCTCGACCCTATGGGGCTTCCTCCTGCCGGCCGTGATCTTCTTCACCGGCTTGTCCGCCAAGATGCGGGACTGGTCCAGGCGCATCGGCAAGAACTGGTTCTTCACCCTGGTGATGTACTTCGTGTGCTTCACCCTCGTCACCACCTTGCTGAGCCTGCCGCTGGACTACTACATCGGCTTCGTGCGGCCCCATGACTACGGGCTCTCGTCCCAACTCATCGGCAAGTGGATACAGGACGAGGTCATCGGCACCGTACTGGGCCTCGTGGTCGGCGCGCTGCTGCTGTGGATACCGTACCTGCTGCTGAAGAAGTCGCCCAAGCGCTGGTGGTTCTACACCTGGCTGGTGAGCCTCCCCATCATCGTGTTCTTCGCCCTGGTGGAGCCCATCTGGGTCGAGCCGCTGTTCAACCATTTCGGCTCCATGCAGGACAAGGCGCTGGAGACCCAGATACTCGACCTGGCGCACCGCGCCGGCATCGAGGGCGCCAACGTCTATGAGGTGAACAAGAGCGTCGACACCAACGAGCTCAACGCCTATGCCACCGGCATCGGCGGCACCAAGCGCATCGTGCTGTGGGACACCATCATCAAGCAGTTCACCCCGGATGAGTTGCTCATGGTCACGGGCCACGAGATGGGGCACTACGTGCTGAACCACGTATGGAAGGGCATCTTCTTCGCCAGCCTGTTCCTGCTGGCGGGCCTATATCTGGTACATCGCACGGCGGGGTGGATATTGCGGCGCTTCGGCCAGCGCACCGGCGTCACGGCACTGGATGACGTCGCCTCCTTGCCGATGCTGATACTGGTGGTCGGCCTGTTCGCCTTCATCACCCAGCCTGCGCAGATGGCGTTCTCGCGCCACCTGGAACACGAAGCGGACCGTTTCGGCCTGGAGATCACGCACTTGAACCATGCCTGCGGTACGGCCTTCACCAAGTTCGTGCAGCATGACCTCTCGTATCCGACCCCGGGGTTGCTCTACAAGCTGTGGCGCTCCAGCCATCCGCCCTTGGGCGAACGCATCGAGTTCTGCAACAGCTATCACCCCTGGACCGAAGGCAAGCCCGGCGAGTACGAGCAATACTTCCAGCCGACGGTCCCTCCGGCGCACTGAGCGACACCTCCGGGATAAGGGAGCGGCAGACATGGGACCGAAGCTGGTCGGATGGGTGTTCGCGGTGATCGGCGCTCTGTGCTGGGTCTTCGGCGTCTACACCTATACGTCGATGCGGGACTTCGCGGCCCATGCCATCGCCGTCGAAGGCACGGTGGTGGAACTCCAGGTGCAGCGCTCCTCCCACGGCATCACTTATATGCCGGTGGTGGAATACCTCGATACCGCGGGCGGCCGCCACACCCTCTATTCATCCACCGCCTCGAACCCACCGGCGTTCTTCGTGGCGCAGAAGGTGAGAGTGCTCTATCGTCCTGACGATCCCGAGTTCCCGCTCCACGCCAGGATCCAGAGCACCGGCCAGCTGTGGGGCGGCGTCATCTTCCTGGGAGTGTTCGGTTCCATCTTCCTCATCATCGGCATGGCCGTGCTGTTGTTGAGCTGGAAGGGAAGGGAGATCTTCTACGGCGCGTCTTGGACATTCAGCAAGGACATCCCTTTCGGCGGCAAGCGGGACCAGGATCCATGAGCAATCTCACGGCGCGACAAGTCTTCACCCACCCGGTGCATTTCCTGGCTTACGGCTTCGGCGCGGGCCTCTCGCCCAAGGCGCCGGGCACCATGGGTACCGTGGTGGCGGTGCCGCTCTATGCCTTGCTCATGTACGCCGGCAGCCAGGCGTATCTCCCGGTGCTGGCAGTGGCGCTGGTGGGGGGGGTGTTCATCTGCGGTTACACCGCCGGCGTCATGGGCATAGACGACCCCAAGGGCGTGGTGTGGGACGAGATCGTGGGTTACCTCATAACCATGCTCGGCCTGCCCTTCAACTGGGTATGGATGCTGGGTGGTTTCCTGCTGTTCCGCCTCTTCGATATCTGGAAGCCCTGGCCCATCCGCTGGGCAGATCGGCAGATCCAAGGCGGTGTCGGCATCATGCTCGATGATGTAATGGCGGCCGTGTTTGCCTGTGTTTTGCTCAATCTCGGGGCTCATCTCCTCAAAGTGTGACTTGGCACCCCGAGTTTGGCTGGACATAATCCCGGGCGACTGTAGACTGAATAGATTCATGTGGGGAAGGGAATGGGCACGCCGTCCAAGCTAGGGAAATTCGTGGTCACGCAGGAACTGGGCCGGGGCACCACCGGCACCGTGTACCTGTGCCACGACTCCTTCCTGGGCAAGGACGTGGCACTCAAGCTCTATAGCCTGGACGAGAACGTCCCGGAAGCCGACGCCCGCACCCGCCGCAAGCTGTTCTTCAACGAGGCCTACCTCGTCGGCAAGATGCAGCACCCTAACATCCTGCCCATCTACGACGCGGGCGAGGACGGCGGCCATTGCTACGTGGTCATGGAATACGTGCGCGGTGCCAAGCCGCTCACCACCTTCTGCCGCATCGAGAACCTGTTGCCGGTGCGCAAAGTGGTGGAAGTGGTGTTCAAGTGCGCCAAGGCGCTCGACTACGCGCACCGCAACGGGCTGGTGCACCGTGACATCAAGCCCGGCAACATCATGTTCACCGCCGAGGGTGACGTGCGCATCGTGGACTTCGGCGTGGCCCAGATGGCCGGCAACGAGGAAGCCCAGATCAAGGGCCTGGTGGGCTCGCCCAGCTACATGGCGCCGGAGCAGATGCGCCACGCGCCGGCGACGGTGCAGACCGACCTCTATTCGCTGGGGGTGGTGATGTACGAGCTGCTTTCCGGCAAGCGCCCGTACTACGGCGACAACCTCTCGAAGCTGGTGCACCAGATCATCTATGCCACGCCTCCGCCGCTGCACCGCCTGCGTGCCGACGTGCCCACGGTGCTGGA
This sequence comes from Gammaproteobacteria bacterium, assembly GCA_036502565.1. GTDB lineage: Bacteria > Pseudomonadota > Gammaproteobacteria > Natronospirales > REEB76 > DASUBN01. The sequence goes on along the minus strand of DASXYJ010000194.1, from coordinate 718 downwards.
GGAGGTGGTGGGCAAGGCCATCTCCAAGGACCCGGGCAAGCGCTACCAGAGCGGCATCGAGTTCGCGACCGCCTTGTCCCAGGCGATGCGCAAGCTGGATCAGTTAGACCAGGAGATGGCCGAGCAGGAGCGCTTCTCCATGCTGCGCCGTCTCGCGTTCTTCAAGGACTTCACCTATCCGGAGATCTACGAGATCCTCCAGGCCGGCCGCTGGCACAGCTACGGCGCCGGGGAGCACATCCTGGTGGAAGGGGACATGGACGATGCCTTCCTGATCGTCATCTCCGGCGATGCCGGCGTGCAGCGCCAAGGCAAGGCGGTGGGCATCTTGCACGAAGGCGATTGTTTCGGTGAAGCCGCCGCCATGGGCGGCAAGAAGAGCACCTCCGCCATCGTCGCCACGGGTGCCTGCACTGTGCTGAAGGTCAGCGCCACGCTGCTGGAACAGCTCACCATGCCCTGCCAGCTGCGCTTCCACAAGGTCTTCATGCGCAGCATGATCGAGCGCTTGACGCGGAGTGAGCGGGCCGCGACCTTGCAATGAAAGAAGGCCGGAGGTGTCACCACCTCCGGCCTCTGTCTCCTTAGAGACTCCAGCCTCTCAATCTCAGTCCAGACGAATCATTAGAACGACAGCACGCAGCCGCCCGCATTGCTGTTGAACGCATTGCTCCACAGCGACTGCACCGGGAAGGTACCGCCACCCGGCAAGTTCACG
>DASXYJ010000193.1:0-21418 GCA_036502565.1 Gammaproteobacteria bacterium | reverse complement strand
GTCGTGCACGCGGACGATGGACGCACCGTTCTGCACCGCGATCACCGCTGCCGCCACGCTGCCCTGCACCCGCTCCTCCATCGGCTTGCCGCCCAGTAGCGTGCCGATCATGGACTTGCGGGACAGCCCCACCAATATCGGATGACCGAGCGCCGCGAGTTCCGGAAGACGCCGCAGCAGCGTGAGATTATGTTCAAGGTTCTTGCCGAAACCGAAGCCCGGATCCAGCACGATGCAGTCCCTCGGTATACCCGCATCCAACGCCGCCTGGGCCCGGTCTTCCAGGAACTCCTTCACCTCTTGCGTGACATCCGCGTAACGGGGTTCCTTCTGCATGGTGCGCGGTTCGCCCTGCATGTGCATGAGGCAGAGCGCGGTGCCGGCGGCAGCGGCGGCCTGCAAGGCGCCGGGTCGGCGCAGCGCATACACGTCGTTGATCATGGAAGCACCGGCGGCGACCGCCGCCTGCATGACCTCGGGTTTGCTGGTATCTATAGATATGGGCGTCGGGAAGCGCCCGCGGATGCCCTCGATCAGCGGCAGCACCCGGTCCAGTTCCTCCTGCGCATCCACGCCGGCCGATCCCGGGCGGGTGGACTCTCCGCCCACATCCAGGATGTCGGCGCCCTCATCCACCATCCGCTCGATCTGCGCCAGGGCCTGGTCCAGCCCGATGAAGCGGCCGCCGTCGGAGAAGGAATCCGGGGTGCGATTGAGCACGCCCATGATGCGGGGCTGGGAGAGATCCAGCAGCGTCGCGCCGAGCTTCAGCTTCACCGGGGACTCCAAAGGAAAGGGCCGATACCTCCCGGTATCGGCCCCTATTCTATAAGGCTGGCGAGCCTGTCAGTGCTGGCTAGCGGGGGTGAGGCCGCCCTCGTCCGGGCCCGGCTCCGGGGCGATGACTTTGCCTTTCACCGGCATGGGCGTCGGACCGTGGCCGCTGTCGGCATCGTTCCAGCCCGCCGGCGGGCGCGGCTCGCGGCCAGCCATGATGTCATCGATCTGCTCGGCGTCGATGGTCTCGTACTTGATGAGCGCCGCCGCCATGCTGTGCAGCTTGGCGGTGTTCTCCTGCAACAGGCTGCGGGTGCGCTGGTAGTTGCGATCGATCAGGCTGCGCACTTCCTCGTCGATGATGCGCTGGGTGTCGCCGGCGATGTTCTTGTGGCGCGTCACGGAGTGGCCCAGGAACACCTCGCCGTCCTCCTCGTCATAGGACAGGGGCCCCAGCTTGTCCGACAGGCCCCACTTGGTGACCATGTTGCGGGCGATGGCGGTGGCACGCTCGATGTCGTTGGAGGCGCCGGTGGTCACGGACTCGCTGCCGAAGATCAGCTCTTCGGCCACGCGTCCGCCGTACAGGCTGGAGAGCTGGCTCTCCAGGCGGCGCTTGCTGTAGCTGTAGCGGTCGTCCTCCGGCAGGAACATGGTCACGCCCAGGGCGCGGCCGCGCGGGATGATACTGACCTTGTAGACCGGGTCATGGTCCGGCACCAGCCGGCCGACGATGGCGTGGCCCGATTCATGGTAGGCGGTGAGCTTCTTCTCGTCCTCGCCCATGACCATGGAGCGGCGCTCGGCGCCCATCATGATCTTGTCCTTGGCCTTCTCGAACTCCTCCATGCTCACGGTGCGGCGGTTGGCGCGCGCCGCGAACAGGGCAGCCTCGTTGACGAGGTTGGCGAGGTCGGCGCCGGAGAAGCCCGGCGTGCCGCGCGCGATGATGGCGGGCTTCACGTCGTCGCCCACCGGCACCTTGCGCATGTGTACTTTCAGGATCTGCTCGCGGCCGCGCACGTCCGGCAGCGGCACCACCACCTGGCGGTCGAAGCGGCCCGGGCGCAGCAGCGCCGGATCCAGCACGTCGGGACGGTTGGTGGCCGCGATGACGATGACGCCCTCGCTGCCCTCGAAGCCGTCCATCTCCACCAGCAGCTGGTTGAGGGTCTGCTCGCGCTCGTCGTGACCGCCGCCAAGGCCCGCGCCGCGATGGCGGCCGACCGCGTCGATCTCGTCGATGAAGATGATGCAGGGCGCGTGCTTCTTGGCCTGCTCGAACATGTCGCGCACGCGCGAGGCGCCCACGCCCACGAACATCTCCACGAAGTCGGAGCCGGAGATGCTGAAGAACGGCACCTTGGCCTCGCCGGCGATGGCCTTGGCGAGCAGGGTCTTGCCGGTGCCGGGCGAGCCCACCATCAGCACGCCGCGCGGGATGCGCCCGCCCAGCTTCTGGAACTTGCCGGGGTCGCGCAGGAACTCCACGAGCTCCGCGACCTCCTCCTTCGCCTCCTCGACGCCGGCCACGTCGCTGAAGGTGATCTTCACCTGGTCCTCGCCCAGCATGCGCGCGCGGCTCTTGCCGAAGGACATGGCGCCGCGTCCACCGCCGCCCTGCATCTGGCGCATGATGTAGAACCAGAACACGATCATGATCACGGCGGGGCTGAGATAAAGCAGCGCCTGCCAGATCCACGAGGGCTGCTCGGGAGCCTTGGCATCGATCTGCACCGACGGATCGTCCTTGCGCAGCTCATCCACCAGCGGGCCGAAGTCGGCCACCGGGCTGTAGGTGGTGAAGTTGCCGCCGTCGTTGTAGCTGCCGCTGATGGCGAGGCCATCGAAGCTGACGGACTTGACGTTGCCCTTCTCCACCGTAGTGAGGAAGTCGGAATAGTTGACGGCCTTGGTCTTGGCGGCGCTCGGGCCGAAGCTGTTCAGCACAGCCAGCACCACCAGCACGATCACGACCCAGACCAGAAGATTGCGCGCAAAATCGTTCAATTCGGATACCTCGTTGCGACACCGGTTATGTCGGCTGCTTGCCGCATATTCGGTCAGATACAGTCTAGCGCCGGTAGTTTCTCGCCAGCAAATATACTTCCGGGCTCCGGGACCGGGAAGACTTCGGCTTACGGGCGCTAACTTCGTGGAAATCAGCCCGTAAAGCCTTCAGGTACTCCTGGAAACCCTGGCCCTGGAACACCTTGACCAGGAAACTGCCCCCGTGGCGCAGACCTTCGTGGACGAACTCCAGGGCCAGCTCCGCCAGGTGCATGGCGCGGGCCTGGTCCACGTCGCCCACACCACTCATGTTGGGGGCGATATCCGACAGGACAAGGTCCACTTTCTCGCCCTTCAGGCTCGCCCGTAGGGTCTGAAGCACCTCGTCGTTGGTGAAATCGCCATGGATGAACTCGACCCCTTCGAGGGCGTCCATGGGCAGGATGTCCAGAGCCACGATGCGGCCTTGCCCTTTCAAGGTCTGGGCCGCGAACTGGCTCCAACCGCCGGGCGCCGCGCCCAGGTCCACGATGGTCATGTTGGGCTTGATGAGCCGGTCGCGCTGCTGGATCTCCTCCAGCTTGAACACCGCCCGCGAACGCGCGCCGGTGGCATGCGCCTTCTTCACGTAGCTGTCCTTGAAATGCTCCTGCAGCCAACGGGAGCTGCTCTTACTGCGCTTGGGCATACGTCCCCGCTGTTACAATGCGCGCCATGGAGCTCAAAGAGAAACAGAAGAAATACCTGCGCGGCCTGGCCCACAAGCTGGAGCCCAAGGCCCGCAGCGGCAACCCGGGCCTGACCCAGAACCTGATCAAGGAAGTGGAGGCGCAGCTGCTCTTCCACGAACTCATCAAGGTGAAGGTCGCCGCCGAAGACCGCGAGGAACGCGACCGTCTCATCGAACGCCTGTGCGCGGCCACCAAGGCCACCTTGGTACAACGGGTCGGGAATATCGCAGTGCTGTACAAGAAGAACACCAAGAAACCGAAGATTGAGTTGCCGAAGTGACGCATCGCGTCACTCGTATTTAACTTCCACTATCTCGAACTGCTTCTCTCCGGCCGGCGTGCGGATGGCGACCACGTCGCCCGCCTCCTTGCCGATGAGGCCGCGCGCGATGGGCGAGTTGATGGAGATGCGGTGGGCCTTGATGTCCGCCTCATCCTCGCCGACGATCTGATAGGTGATCTCCTTGCCGCTGTCCTCGTCCGAGAGCAGCACCGTGGCGCCGAAGATCACCTTGCCGTTGGCGTTCATCTGGGTGACGTCGATGATCTCGGCGTTGCCGAGCTTGCCCTCGATGTCCTGGATGCGGCCCTCGATGAAGCCCTGCTGCTCACGCGCCGCGTGATACTCGGCGTTCTCCTTGAGATCGCCGTGCGCGCGCGCCTCGGCGATGGCCTGGATGACCTTCGGCCGGTCCGTGCCCTTCAAGCGCTTGAGTTCCTCGCGCAGCGCTTCCGCGCCGCGCACGGTCAGAGGCACCTTGTTGCTCACGCCACCCACTCCCTGTGCAGATCCTGCAACTTGTTCACGTCCGCCTCGTCCAGATGGTCCAATGCCACCACCGTGGCCTGGGCGGCCTTGATGGTCGTGTAATACGTCACCTTGTGCGACACCGCCTCACGGCGGATGGAGAAGGACTCCAGGATCGCCTGCTTGCCCTCGGTGGTGTTCACGATCAGCGACAGCTCGTCGTTCTTGATCATGTCCACCACGTGGGGACGGCCCTCGCGCACCTTGTTCACGCCCTCGCAGGCCACGCCCGCCGCGCGGAGCGCCGCCGCGGTGCCGTGGGTCGCCACCAGGGTGAAGCCGCGCGCCACCAGGTCACGTGCCAGGCTCACCGACGCCGGCTTATCCTGCTCGCGCACCGAGATCAGCGCCTTGCCGCCCCTAGGTATGATGATACCCGCAGCGAACTGGGCTTTGGCATAGGCCTCGCCGAAGGTGAGCCCCGCGCCCATGACCTCGCCGGTGGACTTCATCTCCGGCCCCAGGATGGGGTCGGCGCCGCGGAACTTGATGAAGGGGAACACCGGGGCCTTGACCGCGAAGTAGCGCGGCACCGGGATGGCCTGGATGCCCTGGGCCCTCAAGCTCTTGCCGGCCATGCAGCGGGCCGCCACCTTGGCCAGGGGCACGCCCACGGCCTTGGAGACGAACGGCGCGGTGCGGGATGCGCGCGGGTTCACTTCCAGGATGTAGACCTTATCCTTCTGGATGGCGAACTGGATGTTCATCAGCCCGATCACCTTCAGGGCCTTCGCCAGCTGTACCACCTGCTTGCGGATCTCCGCCTGCAGTTCCTCGCTGAGGCTATTGGGCGGCAGCGAGCAGCTGGAGTCGCCGGAATGCACCCCGGCCTGCTCCACGTGTTCCATGATGCCGGCCACCATCACCTGCTCGCCGTCCGAGAGCGCGTCCACATCGATCTCGGTGGCGTCCTCCAGGAAACGGTCCATCAACACGGGCGAGTCGTTGGAGACCTTCACGGCGTTGCGGATGTAGCCGCGCAGGTCATCCTCGTTGAACACCACTTCCATGGCGCGGCCGCCCAGCACGTAGCTGGGGCGCACCATCAGTGGGAAACCCACTTCGCTGGAGAGGCGCACCGCTTCTTCTTCGTTACGGGCGGTGCGGGCCGGCGGCTGGCGCAGCTTGAGGCTGTCCACCAGCTTGGAGAAGCGTTCGCGGTCTTCCGCCAGGTCGATGGAATCCGGCGTGGTGCCGATGATGGGCGCACCCGCCGCTTCCAGCGCGCGCGCCAGCTTCAACGGCGTCTGGCCGCCGAACTGCACGATCACGCCCTTGGGTTTCTCCAGGTCGATGATCTCCATCACGTCCTCGAACGTGAGGGGCTCGAAGTACAGGCGGTCGGAGGTGTCGTAGTCCGTGGACACGGTCTCCGGGTTGCAGTTGACCATGATGGTCTCGAAGCCGTCCTGCTTCAGGGCCAGGGCCGCGTGCACGCAGCAGTAGTCGAACTCGATGCCCTGGCCGATGCGGTTCGGGCCGCCGCCCAACACCATGATCTTGTCGCGCTGCGAGGGCGCCGCCTCGCACTCCTCGTCATAGGTCGAGTACATGTAGGCGGTGGCGGAAGCGAACTCCGCCGCGCAGGAATCCACGCGCTTGTAGACCGGGCGCACCTTGTGCTTCACCCGCAGGGCGCGCACCTCCGCCTCCTTCGCCTTGGTGAGCTTGGCGATGCGGCTGTCGGCGAAGCCCTTGCGCTTGAGGGCGCGCAGGCGCACGGCATCGAGTGCCTTGAGGCCATCGGCGGCGATGCGCTTCTCTTCCTTCAGCAGGTCTTCGATCTGCGCCAGGAACCAGGGATCGATGAACGAGAGCGCATGCACCTCTTCCAGGCTGAGACCGGCGCGGAAGGCGTCCGCCACGTACCAGATGCGGTCCGGGCCCGGCGCACGCAACTCGTGGCGCAGCGTATCCATGGCGCCGGTCGCCTTGTAGTCGTGGATCTTCTCGTTGAAGCCGTCGGTACCGGTCTCCAGGCCGCGCAGCGCCTTGTGCAGCGACTCCTGGAAGGTGCGGCCCATGGCCATCACCTCGCCCACCGACTTCATCTGGGTGGAGAGGCGCGGTTCCGCCTGGGGGAACTTCTCGAAGGTGAAGCGCGGCACCTTGGTGACGACGTAGTCGATGGCCGGCTCGAACGAAGCCGGGGTGGCGCCACCGGTGATCTCGTTCTTGAGCTCGTCCAGCGAGTAGCCGATGGCGAGCTTGGCGGCGACCTTGGCGATGGGGAAGCCGGTGGCCTTGGAGGCCAGTGCCGAGGAGCGCGACACGCGCGGGTTCATCTCGATCACCACCATCTTGCCGTTGGCCGGATTGATGGCGAACTGCACGTTGGAACCGCCCGTCTCCACGCCGATCTTGCGCAGCACCGCTATCGAAGCGTTGCGCATGATCTGATATTCCTTGTCGGTGAGCGTCTGGGCCGGCGCCACGGTGATGGAATCGCCGGTGTGCACGCCCATCGGGTCCAGGTTCTCGATGGAGCAGACGATGATGCAGTTGTCTTTCTTGTCCCGCACCACCTCCATCTCGAACTCCTTCCAGCCCAGCACCGACTCCTCGATGAGGAGCTCGTTGGTGGGCGAGAGGTCGAGGCCGAGCTCGCAGATCTCCATGAACTCGTCGCGGTTGTAGGCGATGCCGCCACCGGAGCCGCCCATGGTGAAGGAAGGACGGATGATGGTGGGGAAGCCGATCTCCGCCTGCACCGCCAGGGCCTCGTCCATGTTGTGGGCCAGGCCGGCGCGCGGCGTGTCCAAGCCGATGTCGCGCATGGCGCGACGGAACTGGTCACGGTCCTCGGCCATGTCGATGGCCTCGCGGGAGGCGCCGATCAGCTCCACGCCGTGCTTGGCCAGCACCCCCTCGCGCACCAGGTCCAGCGCGCAGTTCAGCGCCGTCTGGCCGCCCATGGTGGGCAGCAGCACGTCGGGCTTCTCTTTCTCGATGATGCGGGCTAGCGTGGTCCAGTGGATCGGCTCTATATAGATGGCGTCCGCCATCTCCGGGTCGGTCATGATGGTGGCGGGGTTGGAGTTCACCAGCACCACCCGGTACCCCTCCTCGCGCAGGGCCTTGCAGGCCTGGGCCCCGGAGTAGTCGAACTCGCAGGCCTGACCGATGACGATCGGGCCGGCCCCGATGATCATCACGCTCTTTATGTCTGTGCGCTTGGGCATGCTCGACTCCAGATTCTCGACCTATATATTTCGGCGCGCAAAAACCGGGACGGCCAAATGTTCACTGCCGCCTCGGTCTCCATCCATCGAAATGACCTTTAGCCCGCGGCGGCGGCCTTAGGCTGCCCCGTGCGCGCCTGCATGGCACGCACGAAGCGCTCGAACAGGGGCTTCACGTCATGGGGACCCGGACTCGCCTCCGGATGCCCCTGGAAACTAAAGGCTTCGCAGTCGGTGCGCTCCACGCCTTGCAGCGTGCCGTCGAACAGCGAGCGATGGGTGGCGCGCAGGTTGGCGGGCAGCGTGGCCTCGTCCACCGCGAAACCGTGGTTCTGGCTGGAGATCATCACCCGCCCGGTGTCGAGGTCGATGACCGGATGGTTCGCGCCATGGTGGCCGAACTTCATCTTGATGGTCTTGGCGCCGCTGGCAAGACCCAGCAGTTGGTGTCCCAGGCAGATGCCGAACACCGGGATGCCGGTGGTGAGCAGCTCGCGGATGGCGGCGATGGCGTAATCGCAGGGCTCCGGGTCGCCGGGGCCGTTGGCCAGGAACACGCCATCGGGCTTGAGCGCCAGCACTTCCTTGGCAGTCATCTGGGCCGGCACCACCGTCACGCGGCAGCCGTGGTCCACTAGGATGCGCAGGATGTTGTGCTTAACGCCGTAATCGTAGGCCACCACGTGGAAGCGGCCGCCGCTCGCGGTGGGGCTCTTGTCCGTCTCCAGTTGCCAACTGCCCTGCTCGAAGGCGTAGGACTTGGTGGTGCTCACCACCTTGGCGAGATCCATGCCCTTCAGACCCGGGAAGGCCTTGGCCTGGCGCAGCGCCTCGGCCTCGTCCACCTTCTCGCCGGCCATGATGCAGCCGTTCTGGGCACCCTGGGTGCGCAAGAGGCGCGTCAGCCGGCGGGTATCGATGCCGGCGATGGCGGTGATCTTCTCGCGGCGCAGGTACGCGTCGAGGGTCTCTTTGGAGCGCCAGTTGCTCATGGCCAGCGGCAGGTCGCGGATGATGAGGCCGGCGGCCATCACGCGCGCGGATTCACGGTCGGCATCGTTGACGCCGGTGTTGCCGATATGGGGATAGGAGAGCGTGACGAGCTGGCGGGAGTACGAGGGGTCGGTGAGTATCTCCTGGTATCCGGTCATGGCGGTATTGAACACCACCTCGCCGGCCGTCGATCCCGCCGCACCAATGGAAATACCCCGGAATACCGTACCGTCCTCAAGGGCCAGGATGGCTGGATGTTCCAAGGACACCCCCACGTAACAAAACTTGTTAATTTTAACGGATGCGCGGCGCGAGCGTCTACGCCTGCGGCGGAATTTTCTTTAAGTGGAGAGCGTGTCGGCGAGCGTATACGAACCGGCGGGTCTTCCGACGATCCAGCCGGCGGCGCGCAGCGCCCCGTGGGCGAAAGTCGCGCGACTTTGGGCCTTGTGGCTGAGTTCCAGCCGCTCCCCCGCTCCGGCGAAGAGCACGGTGTGCTCACCCACGATGTCCCCGGCCCGCACCACTGAAAAACCGATGCTGCCCGGCTCCCGGGTACCGCGGCGGTCCGGATCCTTCGAGATGTGGCCGAGGCCGCGGGCCTGGCCCATCACTTCCGCCAGGGCGAGGGCCGTGCCGGAGGGGGCATCCTTCTTATGCTTGTGGTGGGCTTCCAATACCTCGATGTCGAAGTCCGGCCCCAGCACCCTGGCGGCCTGCTCCGCCATGCGGGACAGCAGGGCCACTCCCAGGCTCATGTTGGGGGCCGCCAGCACCGGGATGCGCTTGCCGGCATCCTTAAGACGGGCCTTCAGGGCCTCGTCCATACCGGTGACGCCGGTCACCAGCGGCTTGCCGGCCCTGAGACAGGCATCCAGGGCCTGGGCGGTGGAATCCGGCAGGGAGAAATCCACCAGCACGTCGGCCTGGTCCAAGGCGGGACCGAGATCGCTGGTAAAGGTGAGGCCGTGGCTGGACCTGTCGATAGACCGGCTGTCTTTCCCTACCAGGGCCGCGACGATGCGCAGCCCTTCCTGACCGGCGGCCGCCTCCAGCACCGCCTGGCCCATGCGGCCGGAGGCACCCAGCAGCGCGATGCGGACCGGCGCGCTCAATTCACTTTCTCGAAGAAACGTCTGACGCCGTCCAGCCAGGAGGACTCGCGGGGCGAATGCTTGGCGCCGCCGGCCTTCACGGAAGCCTCGAACTTCCTGAGCAGCTCCTTCTGTTCCTTGTTGAGGTGCACGGGCACCTCCACTTCCACGCGGCACAGGAGGTCGCCGGTGGAACCGCCGCGCACGGGCTTCACGCCCTTGCCGCGCAGGCGGAACACCTTGCCGGTCTGGGTCTCGGCGGGGATCTTGAGGGACACGCTTCCCCCTAAGGTCGGCACTTCGATCTCGCCGCCGAGGGTCGCGGTGGCGAAGGACACCGGCACCTCGCAGGCGAGGTCGGCGCCGTCGCGGCTGAAGATCTCATGGGCCTCCACCGTGATCTCCACGTAGAGGTCGCCCGAGGGTCCGCCGTTGGGACCCGCCTCGCCTTCGCCGGCGAGACGGATGCGGTCGCCGGAATCCACGCCCGCCGGGATCTTCACAGAGAGGGTCTTCTCCTTCTCGACGCGACCCTGGCCTTGGCAGTTGTTGCAGGGGTCCGAGATGATGGTGCCCTTGCCGCGGCAACGCGGGCAGGTCTGCTGCACCGTGAAGAAGCCCTGCTGCATGCGCACCTGGCCGCGCCCGCCACAGGTGGTGCAGGTCTGGGGATGGCTGCCGGACTTGGCGCCGCTGCCGTGGCAGACCTCGCAGGTGGAGAAGGTGCGCACATTGATGTTTACCGTGTCGCCCGCCACCGCCTGTTCCAGCGTGAGGCCGAGGCCGTAGCGCAGGTCCGCGCCGCGATACACGCGCTGCCCGCCGCCGCGCCGGCCGCCGGAGAAGATGTCGCCGAAGGCCTCGCCGAAGATGTCACCGAAGATGTCGTTGGGATCGAAGCCGGCACCGCCGCCGCCCGGGCCGCGCCCGCCCGCGGCATGGGCATCCACGCCGGCGTGGCCGAACTGGTCGTAGGCCGCCTTCTTCTTGGCGTCGGTCAGGACCTCGTAGGCTTCCTTGGCTTCCTTGAACTGCTCCTCGGATTTCTTGTCGTCAGGGTTGCGGTCCGGGTGATGCTTCATGGCGAGGCGGCGGTAGGCCTTCTTGATGTCGGCCTCGCTGGCATCGCGCTTCACACCCAGGACTTCATAGTAGTCGCGCTTGCTCATGCGGCCACCTTCTCGATGCGGCGGTCAGGCACGAACCACATCAGCGCCACCGCGGCATACAGCACGTCGGATATGGCCTGATGCACGAAAGCCAGCAGGATGCCGAGCACATAGCCCGCGATGGAGAGCTTGCCCTTCCAGTCGCTGCCCACGGCATTCGCGAGCTTCGCGTCGCGGCCGTTGGCAGCCACCAGCGACATCTGCAGCAGGGTGTAGGAGATGGCCGCCATCAGCAGCATCACGCCATAGAGCGCGGTGGGCACGGCGGCGAAATGGTTCTCGCCCATCCAGCCGGTGACGAAGGGCACCAGCGACAGCCAGAACAGCAGGTTCAGGTTGGCCCACATGGAACGGCCGTCGATGCGCTCCACCGCGTGCAGCATGTGGTGGTGGTTGTTCCAGTAGATACCGATGTAGATGAAGCTCAGCAGGTAGACCAGGAACACGGGCAAGAGCGGCATGAGCGCGGCGAGGTCGGCGCCCTGCGGCGCCTTCATCTCCAACACCATGATGGTGATGATGACGGCCAGTACGCCGTCACTGAACGCTTCCAACCGGCCTTTGCCCACGCTTCGCGTGCTCCTATCAAAAATGACCTGAAAAATCCGTCCCAGGATTTTTCAGGTACGGCAAGTCCGGTACAGGCCCGGACTTGCTTCCGCCGGATCAAGCGCAGACGCTTGATCCGCGTGCGGTGCATCCATGCACCGCAAGGACTCCTATCTCTATAACAGTACCGCGCCGGGACCCATGCTAGATGAGTCCCGGCGCGTTTCCTTCCAGCTTCGCCCTGAGGGACTGAAGCTTAGTTCTTGTCCTTCTTCACTTCCTCGAACTCGGCGTCGACCACATCGTCCTTCTTGCCGCCGGCATCGGCGCCGGTCGCCTGGGGACCGCCCGACTGCGCCCCCGCCTCGTTCTTGGCGGCGTAGAGGCGCTCGGCCATCTTGCCGGAGACATCGGACAGGGTCTTCGCCTTGGCTTCGATTACGGCCTTGTCGTCGTTCTTGAGCACGGCCTTCAGGTCCTGCACCGCGGCTTCGATGGCGGCACGTTCCTCGCCGTTCACCTTGTCACCGAGCTCGCTCATGCCCTTCTCGGCGGCGTGGATCAAGGCGTCGGCCTTGTTGCGGGTCTCGACGAGCTCGCGGGCCTTGCGGTCTTCCTCGGCGTGGGCCTCGGCTTCCTTCACCATGCGCTTCACCTCGTCGTCGCTCAAGCCCGAGGAGGCCTTGATGACGATGGACTGCGCCTTGCCGGTGGCCTTGTCCTTGGCGGACACGTTGAGGATGCCGTTGGCATCGATGTCGAAGCTCACCTCGATCTGCGGCACGCCGCGCGGTGCGGTGGGCAGGTCGGAGAGGTCGAAACGGCCCAGGGACTTGTTGTCCCGCGCCATGTCGCGCTCGCCCTGCAGCACGTGCACGGTGACCGCGGTCTGGTTGTCCTCGGCGGTCGAGAAGGTCTGCGAGGCCTTGGTCGGGATGGTGGTGTTCTTCTCGATGAGCTTGGTCATGACGCCGCCCAGGGTCTCGATGCCCAGCGACAGCGGGGTCACGTCCAGCAGCAGCACGTCCTTGACGTCGCCCTTGAGCACGCCCGCCTGGATGGCGGCGCCCACGGCCACGGCTTCGTCCGGGTTCACGTCCTTGCGCGGCTCGCGGCCGAAGAACTCCTTCACCGTCTCCTGCACCTTGGGCATGCGGGTCTGGCCGCCCACCAGGATCACGTCCTGCAGGTCGGAGGCCTTTAGGCCAGCGTCCTTGAGCGCGATGCGGCAGGGCTCGATGGTCTTGCTGACGAGGTCGCCCACCAGCGACTCGAGCTTGGCGCGGGTCAGCTTGACGTTGAGGTGCTTGGGACCCGAGGCGTCGGCCGTGATGTACGGCAGGTTCACGTCGGTCTGCTGGTTGGACGAGAGCTCGATCTTGGCCTTCTCGGCGGCCTCTTTCAGGCGCTGCATGGCCAGCGGATCGCTACGCACGTCGATGCCCTGCTCCTTGCGGAACTCGTCGGCGATGAAGTCGATGATGCGCTTGTCGAAGTCCTCGCCACCCAGGAAGGTGTCGCCGTTGGTGGCGAGCACCTCGAACTGGTGTTCGCCGTCCACTTCCGCGATCTCGATGATGGAGACGTCGAAGGTGCCGCCGCCCAGGTCGTACACGGCGATCTTGCGGTCACCCTTGACCTTGTCCATGCCGTAGGCGAGCGCGGCCGCAGTAGGCTCGTTGATGATGCGCTTCACTTCCAGGCCGGCGATCTTGCCGGCATCCTTGGTGGCCTGGCGCTGGGAGTCGTTGAAGTAGGCCGGCACGGTGATGACGGCTTCGGTGACCGGCTCGCCCAGGTAGTCCTCGGCGGTCTTCTTCATCTTCATGAGCACGCGCGCGGAGATCTCCGGCGGTGCCATCTTCTTGCCGTTCACGTCCACCCAGGCGTCGCCGTTGTCGGCGCCGACGATGGCGTACGGCACCATGCCGATGTCCTTCTGCACCACGTCATCCTTGAACTTGCGGCCGATGAGGCGCTTGATGGCGTAGAGGGTGTTCTTGGGGTTGGTGACTGCCTGGCGCTTGGCGGACTGGCCCACCACTACGTCGCCGTCCTTGGTGAAACCGATGATGGACGGCGTGGTGCGGTCGCCCTCGCTGTTCTCGATGACGCGAGGCTTGCCGCTCTCCATGATGGCCACGCAGGAATTGGTGGTGCCCAGGTCGATACCGATGATCTTGCTCATGTCATAACTCCGAAAGGGTCAAAATTCGTTGTTCTCTATCTATGGGCCGGCAGGCTGGTTTCAACAGGGAAACCGCCCTATTTCGCGCCTTCTGGCAGGGCTTTTGCCACCAGCACGCGGGCCGGGCGCAGCAGCCGGCCGTTCAGGACATAACCTTTCTGCACCGTGGCCAACACCGCGTCCGGGGCCACCTCGGCGGTGGGCTGGGCGGCCATGGCCTCATGCCATTCCGGGTTGAAGGCCTCGCCCTTGGCGGGGCTGACCTCCTTCACGCCCTGGCGCTCCAGGGCCTGGCTCATGAGGCGCAGGGTCATGCCGACGCCGGTGGCCAGGGGTGATGCCGCCTCGGGGCCCTCGCCCACGGACTGCAGCGCCATCTCCAGGGAATCCTTCACCGGCAGGAGGTCGCCCACGATGCGGTCCAGGCCGAACTTATGGGCCTGCTCCACGTCGCGCTGGCCGCGCTTGCGGATGTTGTCCTGCTCGGCGATGGCGCGCAGATAGCTGTCGTAGTTCTGCACGGCCTTGGCTTCAGCGGCGGCGAGCGCGGCTTGCAGGGCCTCCACTGGATCCAGGGTGGCGGCGTTGGCGTCGACCTCGGGGGAGGCGGCAGGCTTGGTCTGCTCGTCGTTCATGTGCTCCATCGTCCTTCCTAACTTTATGTAAATGCAGCAGGCAGCTCCATGCTGCCCGCCATGTGCAGAATCTTGGGCTTATTTCCTGGGGTTCAAGGCGGCGCTGAGCAGCCGCGCCGTCACATCCACGATGGGGATCACGCGCTCGTAGGACATGCGCGTGGGGCCGATGACGCCCAGCACGCCCACCACGCCGTCGCCCATGCTGTAGGGCGCGCTCACCACGCTCACCTGGTCCAGCACCCGGTAGCCGGATTCCTCGCCGATGAAGATCTGCACGCCCTCGGCGATGATGCACTTGTCCAGCAGCGTGAGGATGTCGCGCTTGTGGTTGAAGGCCTCGAACAGCCGGCGCAGCTTCTCCATGTCCGAGAGCTCGGCGAAGTCCATGAGGTTGGTCTCGCCCGCCATCATGTAGGTGGGTTCGCCGGCGCGGGACTGGAACACCTTGTCGGCCATGGTGATAGCCATGTGCATGAGCTCGTTCATGCTCTCGCGGGTGCGGTTGAGTTCGTTCAGCAGGCTGCGGCGCAGTTCGGTCAGGTCGCGGCCGGCGAAGTTGCTGTTGAGGTAGTTGCTGATCTGCTGGAGGCTCGAGGCGTCGTAGGCGCGATCCAGATGCAACACCCGGTTCTGCACCTCGCCGTCCGCCAGTACCAGGATCACCAGCACCCGGTTCTCCGCCAGGGGCAGGAACTCGATGTGCTTCCAGGAAGCCATCTCGCGCTTGGGCAGAGTCACCACGCCGGCCATGCGGGTGATGGCCGAGAGCATGTTGGAGGCGGAGGCCAGGAGCTGCTGCGGATTGGACTGGCTGGGGTCGAGGTGCGCACGCATGCGCAGCACTTCCTGCTCGTCCAGGGGTTTCACCTTGAGCAGGGAGTCCACGAACATGCGGTAGCCCTTCGCCGTGGGGATGCGCCCGGCGGAGGTATGGGGCGAGGTGACGAAGCCGTACTCCTCCAGGTCCGCCATGACGTTGCGGATACTGGCGGGGCTGAGGTCCAGCCCTGAATCCTTGGAGAGTGTGCGGGAGCCGACAGGTTCGCCGTCGCGGATGTACCGCTCCACCAGTACCTTCAATAGGAACTGGGCGCGCTCGCTCAGGTTCTTGTCGCCGGTCTCGCCGTTCATGGGCTCGCTGGGGGCTGTTGCTGGCACTCAGTATAACGGAGTGCTAAATCGAAATCATGCCCCTCTGGCCTTTAGCGTCAAGCACTTAGCTCCATGAGGTGATTCCGGTCTTTGGCGGACGCGGGGGTGCGTGTTAACGTGCCGACCCTATGACCACGCGCTTCGCCACCATCGGCCTCATGGGCCGCCTCGCCGACCCGCAGGTGCTGGAGATGGTGATGCGGCTGGCGGCCGAGCTCGGCCGCGCCCAGGTCACGGTCTATGCCGACGAAGCCCTGCCTCTCCCCGTCTCCACCGGCGTGCAGCTCCTGCCCGCCAAGCTCCTCGCCGAGAAGGCGGACCTGCTGATCGTGGTCGGCGGCGATGGCACCCTGCTCAAGGCCGCCCATGTGATCGCGGCGCGGCCCATCCCCCTGGTGGGCGTGAACCTGGGACGCCTGGGGTTCCTGGCGGACATCACCCCCGAGCAGGTGCAGGACGACATCCGCGCCATGCTCAAGGGCGAGTTCTCCACCGAGGAACGCCTGCTGCTGGAGGCCGCCGCCACCCGCGGCGGCAAAGCTGAGGCCACGGTGCCTGCGCTCAACGACGTGGTGGTGCACAAGTCCGACGGCGGGCGGCTCATCGAGTTCGAGACCTGGGTGGATGGCAACTTCCTCTGCGCCTACCGCGCCGACGGCATCGTGGTGGCCACCCCCACCGGTTCCACGGCCTATGCCCTTTCCGGCGGCGGACCCATCATCCATCCGGCCATGGACGCCATGGCGCTGGTGCCGATCTGCCCGCATACCCTGGGCGACCGGCCGCTGGTGGTGGCAGGCAAGAGCCGCATCGAGATCCGCATCGGCGACACCCACGGCGGCGGCGCCCAGGTGACCTGGGACGGCCAGCACGCGGAGTCGCTGCAGAGCGGCGACCGCGTGGAGGTGCATAGCTCGGCGAAGCGCATCAGCTTCATCCATCCGCGCGGCTACGATTACTATAAAATCCTGCGCACGAAGCTACACTGGGGCCGCGGGAGCCACACGAGCTGACATGCTGACGCACATCCTCATCCGCGACTTCGCCATCATCGACACCCTGGAACTGGAACTCACCCCGGGCATGACCGTGCTCACGGGCGAGACCGGCGCGGGCAAGTCGATCCTGGTGGACGCACTCGGCCTCGCCATGGGCGACCGGGCCGACGCCGGCGTGGTGCGCCACGGCGCCGAGCGCGCTGAGATGAGCGCCGAGTTCGACCTCAAGGATGCGAAACCTGCCGCCGCCTGGCTGGAAGAGAACGACCTGGCGGAAGACGGCCAGTGCATCCTGCGCCGGGTGGTGGGCAAGGACGGCCGCTCCCGGGCCCAGATCAACGGTCGCAGCGTGCCCCTCACTTCCCTGAAGGAGCTGGGCGAGCTGCTGCTGGACATCCACGGCCAGCACGAACACCAGTCCCTGATGCGCGGCAGCGCGCAGATGGGACTGCTGGACGGCTATGGGGACCACGAGGAGCTCATGGGCCGCGTGGCGGAACTGCATTCCGAATGGAAAGTGGCCCATGACCGCCTCGCGACGCTCAAAGCCGCCGCCGGCGACCGGGACGCGCGCATCGAACTGCTGCGCCATCAGGTGAACGAACTCTCCGCCCTTGCCCTGAAGCCCGGTGAAGCGGAAGCGGTGGACGTCGAGCACCGGCGCCTCGCCAACGGCGGCAAGCTCATGGAGGCGGCGCAGTCCGCTCTCGAATCGCTCTACGAAGCCGAGGAAGGCTCCGCCCACCAGCGCGCCAGCCGCGCCCTGGTGAGCCTCGATGCCTTGAGCGAACTGGAACCCAAGTTCGCGGATGTGTGCCGCGCCCTCTCGGACGCCCAGGCCCAGCTCGCGGACGCGGCCGAAGGCCTGCGCGGTTATCTCGCGGATCTCGACATGGACCCGAAGCGGCTGGACTGGCTGGAGAACCGCCTCGCCTCCATCCACGGCCTGGCCCGCAAGCATCACGTGGAACCGGAGACGCTCGTCGAGCGCTTCGAGGCCCTCAAGACCGAGCTGCAGACCCTCGAGAATTCCGACGTGGCGCTCCAGGACCTGGAGACGGACCTGAAGCGCCTACAAGCTTCTTATGAGAAAGCGGCCGAGGAACTCCACGCCAAGCGCGTGAAGACCGCCGCGGACTTGGGCAAGAAGGTCACCGCCGTGATGCAGGAACTGGGCATGGGCGGAGGCAAGTTCAGCATCGCCGTGGAGCTCGACGAGGAACGCTTCACCGCCAAGGGCATGGACAGCGTGGAGTTCCTGGTCAGCGCCAACAAGGGCCAGCCGGAGAAGCCGCTGGCCAAGGTCGCTTCCGGCGGCGAACTCTCACGCATCTCGCTCGCGATCCAGGTGATCGCGGCCCAGGCCACTTCCATCCCCACCATGATCTTCGACGAGGTGGACGCCGGCATCGGCGGCGGCGTGGCGGAGATCGTGGGCCGCCAGCTGCGCGCCCTGGCCGCCAAACGCCAGGTGCTCTGCGTCACCCACCTGCCCCAGGTGGCTTCCCAGACCCACCTGCACCTGCGCGTGGCCAAGCAGAGCAAGGGCCAGAGCACCACCACCCGTATCGAGGCGCTGGACAAGAAATCCCAGGTGGAAGAACTGGCACGGATGCTGGGCGGGGTCGAAATTACTGAAACGACCCGTAAGCACGCCCGAGAGATGATCTCTAAAGTAACCGGCTGACCAAGACCCGCGAAAGCTACTACGCTTCCGCGGGGTGTTCTTTTCGAGTTACTTAAGCGTCTTACGGCAATTCGAACAGATGCCGTAGATGTAGAGAGAGTGGTCCGTCATCTCGTAGCCCTTGGCGGACGCGATCTTCTTCTGCCGGCTCTCGATCTCCGCATCCACGAACTCGTCCACCCGCCCGCACTTCACGCATAGGATGTGGTCGTGGTGGGCACCCTGGTTCAGCTCGAACACCGAGTGGCCACCTTCGAAATGGTGGCGGGTCACGAGGCCCGCGGTCTCGAACTGGGTCAGCACCCGATATACCGTGGCCAGGCCGATGTCCTCGCCGGAGTCCAAGAGCGCCTTGTACATGTCCTCCGCGCTGATATGGCGGGGGTTGCTGCGCTCCAGGATCTCCAGGATCTTGACCCGCGGCAACGTGACCTTGAGGCCGGCGTTGCGGAGTTCCTGGTTCTCGGAGGAAGACTGATTCACGGCGGCTTCTTAAAGGGGGGTACCTCAGGTATTATGCTCCCCCAGTCAAGCCACGCAAACCCGGTCCCCCTGCATGCGCCGCGCTTCCCCGCTCCTGCTCGCCGCCCTCACGCTGTCCCTCGCCGGCTGCTTCAAGCCCGAGATCCGCCAGGGCAACTTCATCACCGACGAGATGATCGCCAAGGTGAAGACCGGCATGACTCAGCCGCAGGTGATGTTCGTGATGGGCCGGCCGATGGTGCAGGATCCTTTCCACAGCAGCCGCTGGGACTACGTGCGCTACGTGAACCCCAACGACGGCCGTCCGATCCAGGACTGGCACGTGATCGTGTACTTCGACACCGCCGGCAAAGTGGCCAAGATCGACCAACCACCGGTGCAGAACAAGGAACAGCAGCTGCAGCTGCCCACGGTGAAGGACGCCTCCGAGTTGCCGCAGGACGACCAAAGCAACGGCCCCAGCACCGCGCCCCAGAGCACTCCGAGCGGATACCCACCTCCGCTCTAACCGTCCCCGACACGCAGGCGATCCCGACTTGGATCAAGCCAAGAAGCCCCGCCTACACCTCCACGAACTCGATCCCCGGGCAGTAGCGCTCACCATGGTGGGCGTGCTCACGGCCATCTTCATGGGCGCGCTGGACCAGACCATCGTGGCCACGGCCATGCCGGCCATCGTGCGCTCCCTCGACGGTTTCACCAGTTACGCCGGCGTGGTGAGCGCCTACCTCATCGCTTCCACCGTGATCCTGCCCATCGGCGGCAAGCTCTCGGACGTGTACGGCCGCAAGCGGCTGCTCATCATCGGCATGCTGTGGTTCACCGCGGCGAGCCTGCTCTGCGGCGTGGCCGGCTCCATGACCCAGCTCATCGTGTTCCGCGCCATCCAGGGCCTGGGCGCCGGGCTCATGCAGGCGGCGGCCACCACCACCATCGCCGACCTCTATCCGCCGGCGCGGCGCGGCCGCGCCATCGGCCTGCTCTCCACCCTCTCCGTGCTGGCCAGCGTCATCGGTCCGGTGCTGGGCGGCTATCTCGCGGACGGTCCCGGCTGGCGCTACGTGTTCCTCATCAACCTGCCGGTGGGTCTCCTGGGCGCGGCGGTCACCTGGCGTTACTTCCCGCGCATCCACCGGGCAAAGATAGAAGACTTCCGCATCGACTATTGGGGCGCCGTGACCCTGGCGCTCGGCGTGGTGCCCATGCTGCTGGCGCTGCACGACATCGGCGAGAAAGGCGGCTGGGACGCTTCTTCCCTGGGCCTGCTGGCGCTGGGTGCGGCGTTCGTGGGCCTGTTCCTGTTCGTGGAGACCAAGGCTGCCCATCCCATCGTCCCGCTTCCGGTGTTCAGGGATTCCATCATCGCCATCGGCCTGCTCAACACGGCGCTCTCCATGGCCGCCATCTATAGCGTCACCCTGTTCGTGCCGCTGTTCATGCAATCGGTGCTGCATACCAGCGCCCAGCTCTCCGGCGAGATACTGCTACCCCTCACCGCCACCTTCGGCATCACCGCCACCGCCACGGGCTTCCTGGTGGGCAAGATCAACCGCTACAAGCACCTGGCCCTCGCCGGCACCGCCGTCGCGGTCGTGGGCTGCCTGTTGCTGGCCCAGGCCACGCCCGAGAGCTCGCGCCTCTCGCTGCTGCTCTACTCCATGTTCACGGGCTTCGGCCTCGCGGTGTGCATGCCCATCTACAACATCGCCGTGCAGAACGCGGCCAAGGTGCAGTCCCTGGGCGTGGTCACGTCCATGGTCTACTTCATGCGCCTCATGGCGGGATCGGTGGGGGTCGCGGTGTACGGCAGCATCCTGGCGGCCCAGACCCCGGTGCTGGGGATGGCCCCGGCCCTCAGCCACATCTTCTACGTGGCGGCGGGGCTGATCACGATGATCCTGATCTCGACGTTCTTCCTGAAGGAGATCCCCCTGCGGCGCTCCAACAAGGTGGAGGCGAAGGCCTAGCTGCGTTCCTTCATAGTTTTGCCTTTCGCGGCTAATCTCCGGCGGGTTTCTTTCGGGTCAGCCGTGAGCGGCCGGAGTATCTCAACCCGATCGCCTGCCTCCAAGACCCTCCCCGGTTCCACGCGCTTGCCGCGTATCCCCAGGTGCTGCTGCGCGAGGTCTATCTCCGGATAACGGCCGGTGAGGCCGGAGCGCTCGGCCGCCTGCAGGGCGGTGGTGCCGGCAGCCACGGTCATGGCCACCATAGCCTGTACTCCGGGCAGCGCGTAGCAGACTTCCACCTGGATCGGGTCAGCCGCCATGAAGCTGGGTGGCGCGCTTGATGAAGGCATCCACCAGGGAGTTGCAGATGTCGTGGAACACGGGCCCGGCGATCAGGTCCAGCAGGCCGCTCTCGAACTCGAACTCCATGTCCAGCTCCACCTTGGAGCCTTCCTTCCCCAAGTCCGTGAACTTCCAACGGCCCTCCAGCGTCTTGAAGGGGCCGTCCTCCAGGGTCATGGTGATGGCCTGGCCGGGCGTGAGGTAGTTGCGGGTGGTGAAGCTGCGGCTGAAGCGGCCCTTCACCAGGTCCAGCCGCGCCCGCATCATGGTCTCGCTCTCTTCGATGACCTGCGCTCCCCGGCACCAGGGCAGGAACTCCGGGTACCTCGCCACGCCGTTCACGAGGGCGTACATATCCGCGGCGCTGTAGGGGACCAGGGCATTTTTGTGGACACGGCGCATGCGTAAATAGTGAAGCATGCGGGCGCTTCATACAACCGACCGCTGCCGCTCCTGTCGTACGCCCGGGAAATCCATCCGTGGATTTCCCGGGCCGGCGAGTCCGGTACATGCCCGGACTCGCCGTATTCCTCTCCGGCTAACGGCACATTTTCGGCAGGCGCATCCCTGCGCCCATCCTTCCGTCTATATAATGTCGGCATGGCGAAGAAAGACGACGACAACAAGAAGGGGCAGTCCACCATCGCGCTCAACAAGCGCGCCCGCTT